>CAKTKF010000039.1 GCA_934569215.1 uncultured Oscillospiraceae bacterium | reverse complement strand
GCGATGAACTTCTTGGAGGAGATGAAGTGACGGCCGTGACCCATGTAGCCGGGGGTCTGGACGCCGCCGCCGGTGCAGGAGGCCAGCTCGCCGAAGGTCATACCGGCAGGGGTCATGCCCTTGTATTCCCGGTTCACAACGATGAAGCCGTTGGACATCGGCTCAATGCCGCAGATGCACTCGAAGCAGCCGCAGGAGGTCATGGGATCCTCCAGGATGGAGTACAGGGTGACATTTTCCACAGCGCCGTGGGTCGCGTCGGAGATTGCCTTGTTGACGGACTGGAAGCGGCCGGTGCGCTCGTCCTCGCAGCCTTCCTTGAAGATGGGCTGGCAGGGGCCGTTGGGGTTCAGCTCGTAGGTAGCCTTGGCATCCAGCCAGGACACGGCGCCGCACAGACCCAGACGCTCGGGGGTGACCACGCAGCAGTGGGCGGGGGCGAAGGACTGGCACATGATGCAGGTGAAGTAGCGGTCAACGGCCTCGTCGGTCATGGACGCCAGACGGTCGTCGCGCTGGTTGTACCGGGGCATAGCCACCTCGTCGCGGAACTTCTCCGCCTCGGCGGCATCGGTGATCAGGGTGACCTGGCACTTGTCCACAACGGCGTCGAACTCGTCCATGATCATGACGTACAGAACCTCGGCGAAGTCCTTCAGCCGCAGACCCGCCTCGTAAGCCGCGTTGCTGACGCGGATACGAACCTGATTGCGCTGGCCGGTGTGCATAACGCCTTCCATGTAGTTGAACCAGGCGTGGAACTTCCGCTCGATAACGGACTCGAAGTCCACCTGCATCTTCTTGCCTGCAACCTCAACATAGGTCGCCAGAGCCAGATCCTTGGCCTGGTCAAAGTCGGGGCCGACGATGTTGATCTTGTGATCCTCAATTTCGTTCAGTTCCCGCATCACCACCAGCTCGGCAGTGGGGTTCTTGGCGGACCAGATCTCGTTGTGCATGTCAGCCTTACGGATGATCTCGCCCTCGAAGGCGGCGGCGAAGGCCACGGGGATGGGCAGTTCCTTTACCTTGATCTTGATGTTCCGCAGTTCCAGAGACTTCTTCACGGTCTCGGCGTGGTCGCATACGGACTCCAGCGCGCCGGGAACCTGATTCTCGCCCAGGTCAATGTCCACGACCACGGGGAAGCCCAGAGCGATGGCGCCCGCACCGGCGGAAACCACCACGGAGTCGATAGCGCCGAAGGTGTTGACGAAGGCGGGAACACGGTTCTTGGTGTAGTCCAGCAGACCGGCCAGATTGCCGGGCTGAATGTTGCCGAAAATCAGAGCGGCACGGATGGCCACGGTGACGACATGGATAACGGCGGTCACGTCATGTCCCAGAGGGATGACACGCAGCTCCAGACCCATCTTGACACCGCCCTCGGCGCACTGCTCAATGACGTCGCCCACCAGGAAGGTCATGATGCCCTTGCTCTGGTAGTCCTTGACCACCTTGACCACGTCCTCGGCATTGTCCGCCTTGCCCAGCACGACGGCCACGCCGGGGATATCGCCGGTGACCAGCGGCACGCCCAGAGAACGGATGACGGGGTCGGGAACGAAGCCGATGCCGGACTCGTTCTCATAGGGGTTCGCGCCGTCAACGTATTTCAGTCCCTCAAGAATTTCCGCGCCGACGGCGGTGGCAAGACCGGCGTTCAGCGCCTGAGCCAGATCCTCCTGGTTGGTGATCAGGCTCTTCAGCACGCCCACGCAGGCGGGCAGGTCGCCCAGAGTCTTGACCTTCACGCCGGTGGCAGCATAAATGGTGGGGAAAAAGTATGCGGTATCGGGGAAGGCAATCTCCTTGTCTGCGCCGTACTTGGCAATGGCGTCGTTGACGGCACCTTCGGTCAGTCCCGCAACGGCATTGGATCCGCCATAGATGAGATCGGTTAATACGCTCATGTAAATTCCTCCCAATAATGTAATCCTCAAAGATAATATATATTAAGCCCGAAGGCTGAATATACCAAGTTATTTTCCGGCAAAGCGCCGGGTCGTTCGGATATTGTAAATTCTACCAAAGTAAGAAAAGCAAACTGGCTGGGAGGGAGGTTCCCTCCCAGCCATGGAATGCATGGGAAAACTGTCAGTCACGTTACCGGCCAGCCAAAAGCCAGCCTTCCGGGATTTATGGTCATCCGGCACCCCAGTCAACAACTGCAACCGCAGTCCGTCAACCACCCGGTGCCAAATCCATCCTCAATCTCCCCCACTCGTCACGACAACCGCCGCAAAACCGGTCGAGGGGCCCAAAGGATGTCCAAACTACCACCCAGAGTCCGTAACGTCACTGGCCGCCCGCCCTGCGGGCTTAGAGTTCCAGATAGGAGTCGGAGTAGAGGACGTGGTTCTTGAAGATGTCGCAGGACTTGATGGTCTCCATCAGGCGCAGGTCGCAGGGGTTGACGATGGCGGAGGTCAGACCCTGCATCATAGCCATGGCAACCAGAGCGGAGTCCATGATGGGACGCAGCGTCTTGGGCGCGCCGTTAGAGTTGTTGGACAGACCGCCGGTGGACTTCAGGCCTTCGGATGCGAACATCTTGATGGCTTCCAGAACCTCCATCTGCTTGTCCTGCATACCCTTGACGACCAGGAACAGGGGGTCGAACCACAGGTCGGTGGCGTCCATGCCCAGGCTCATGCCGCGCTCCAGCATGTTGTGGCAGTGCTTCATGCGCTCTTCGTTGTCCTTGGCGATACCGTCGGCGGAGCAAAGGGCAATACAGATGGCGTCGTTGGCAGCAGCCAGATCAATGTTGGAAATACGGGAACCGGCATCGGCGGAGTTGACGATGGGCTTGCCGTTGGTGCGGTTGTAGACCTTGATACCGGCCTCGATAGCCCGCTTGTTGGCGGTGTCCAGTGCCAGGGGAACGTTGTTGAAGTTCTCCTGCAGCAGCTTGACAGCCCACATCATGCGCTCGGGGCCATCCTTCTCGGCAGGGCCGATGTTGACGTCCAGATAGGTGGCACCGGCAGCGATCTGCTCAGCGGCACGCTTCAGGATGGGTTCGGGATCCCGCTCGTCCATAGCCTTACGGACGGAGGGCGCGATGCAGTGGATGCGCTCGCCGATGGTGACGAAGGTCTGGGATTCGGGGTTGTAGCCCTTGTACTTGACGCCCATGTCCACGACCTTGATCTCGGGAACCTTGGTCGCCAGCAGCTCGTCGAAGGACAGCTCCTTGACTTCCACGGTGGTGGCAGCCTTGGCGGCGTTCTCGGCGGCGGCAGCCTTGGCGGCGGCCTCGTATTCCTTGTCCTTCATGTACTTGGGCAGCTGAACCGCCTCGGTGGGGCCGACAACGACGTTCCAGCCGGGCAGCTTCTCCTGAATTTCTCCCTTCATAACGGCAACCTTGCCGGGGATGATCAGGGTGCGGTTCTTGATCTTGTTCTCGATGTCCAGGGTCTCGAAGGTCTTCTTGACGGTGGTGGAGGAGAACTTGCCGGCAGCCCAGGCAGTCAGAACGGACATGCCGGATGCGTCGGTGATGATTAGGTTCACAGGCTCGTTGGAACGCTCCAGCTCGCCGGAAACCAGGAAGTAGGTCAGAGCGAAGTCCACGGTCAGGGCGCAGGGGCTGTTCTCGTCGGCGCCGTTCAGCGGATAGATCTTGCTCTCCACCTTCATGGGCTTCTGAGGATCGGTGAAGATGTTCTGACGCAGGCCGTACAGAGGCAGCGCCTGAGCATAGGTCATGTTCTCCATGACGATGATGGAGCCGTACTTCTCGGTGAACATGGAAGCGTAGGCGGTCTGCAGGCGGTCATCGCCGCTGGCAATGCGGCCCACGTTGACGATGGAGGGATAGCCGAAGCTGCGGTCGCCATCCTTGATGGCGGTGCGGCGCACCAGAACGGCGTTGGCCAGGGTCTCCTTGGCGGTCTTGCCGGTGACGTCCACAACCAGGTTCTTGTTGCCGGCGGCTTCCAGCTTCTTCACGGTGTCGTACAGATCGGAAATGGTGTCGGCGTGAACGCCCAGAACAACACCGGTCTCCTTGGCCACAGCGTTCATAGCCTCGCAGTTCTCAGGGGTAGCGCCGTCCAGGATGACGTTCTTGCCCGCAACTGCCAGGGCAGCCTTGGCGCACTCCACATCCCAGCACTCCAGGATCAGGTCACGGCCGGTAGCAGCGGCCTTCTTGACCAGCTCCGCGTAGACAGCGGGATCGGACTGCTTGTTGGCGACCAGAATGAACTCAACGTACATTCTCTCGCCGATACGCTCGTAGTCAACCTTCTGCAGTTCGGCCAGCTTCTTGTCCACGTCCTCGGCGGACATGCAGGTGCAGACGGAAACCGCGTACAGGTTCTTGTTGACCAGGGTCTTCTCGTGACGATAGAGGACAGTCTCGCCGCCCAGCTTGTGGTCGCCCACGGCGATGGTCTTCATGGGAGGCGCGGTCTGCTCGTTGAGCATCGCCTTTGCGTCGTCAGAGAAGTAGGGACACTTGTCAATGGACACAGCGCCCTGCGCCACCTTCATGCAGAATGCCATACAGGTGGGGCTGCCGCACTCCTTACAGTTCTTCTTAGGAGACAGCTTAAAAATGTCAAGACCTTTCAAAGCCATTGTATGTATCCTCCTTCCGATTACACGAGATCCGTGATGAACTTCTTGATGGTGGCAACGGCTGCGGGATGACGCATGATGACGGCGTCAGCACCGCCGGTCAGGTTGGCAGCGGCGGTGGAGACTTCCATCCCGATCGCGCGCTCTTCCCGGCTGCCCCATTCGGGCTCATCTTCCTCGGAAGCGGTGGATTCCTTCACGGCCCAGGTGTCGGGGGACACGGGAGCCATGATGGGCATTTGCAGGTCGGCATCGGACTGCGCCAGAGCGGCCAGACGGACACGGTCCAGGGTGGAGGCCACGTACTCGAAGCCATAGCCCACGGCGGCGGTGCCGATGTTCATGACGATGTTCTCAGGGTTGATGGAGAGGCCCTTGAGCATGATGTTCAGCTGCTTGGCGAGGTTGATGTCGTCGGCGGTCTCAGCGCCCACCTTCTGGCCGTAAGCCAGGGCGACGGAAGCACCGACGGTCTTGTAGTCCTCGTTCCGGGCGGACAGAACCAGAATGTTCTTGCCCTGCAGCGCCTCAGCGATCTTGCTGAACAGCTCGCCGTCCTTCTCGATGTTCTTGCAGCCCATGACCACGATGGGCATAGTGGTAGCCTCGGCGACAGCCTTGGCGTCGGCCACACAGTCGGCAACGGAGCGGTTGGCGCCGTTGGGGTCTGCGGACTCAAAGTGCAGGCACAGGAAATCCGCGCCGGGCATGGTCTCCGCCTTCTTGGCAAAGTCGACCATGGTGGTGCAGCCGGCATAGAATTCCTTCAGAGCGGGAGCGTCCCACTCTGTTGCCAGATCGGAAATTTCAATACCGATCTTGGGCGCGTTTTCGATGGCAGCATCGAAGGTGTAAAACGGCATCACATTCTGACCGCCGATGACGATTGCCTTGTCACCGGTGCCCAGCGTCACGGCATTGATCTTGCCGCTGAAGGGTGCCGTTTTGGCAGTGAAAGCCATAATTTGTAATCCCCCTTGATATTTTTTCCACACGCGGGGCGTTTTTCGTCCGGCGCAATTATGGATGTGTTGTTTGTACGGAGCGCGAAAGAAGGCACAGCCCTCCCCTCCTAAAAGAAGTGCCGCTCTCCTTCCCGCTTCGTGGTATACCGGCTTACAGGCCGATAGACTGCATAATTCCCCGCAGCGCGACCTTCATGGGGTCGCTGTCCGGGAGCTTCGCGGACGGATTGCCGTCGCAGTCGCAGCGGTAAACCGCCTCGTCGTGAGGCAGAACGCCAAAGAGCTTGAGGCCGTGCTTTTCGATCTCGGTGCGGACGCCGTCGTCCAGCTTTCCGTCCGGCGCGCGGTTGATGATCAGGCCCATCTGTCCGGGGTTCAAACCCATCTCGTCGATCATTTCGGCGATTCTCGCCACGGCCTGAACGCCACGGCGGGAGCAGTCGGAAATCAGAAGCATGGTGTCCACATGAGGAAGCGTCCCCCGGGCGATATGCTCCAGACCCGCCTCGTTGTCCATGACCACGTAGGAATAGTTGGGCAGATATTTCCCAAGCTGAGATTGCAGCACGCCGTTGACATAGCAGTAGCAGCCCTTGCCCTGGGTGCGTCCCATGACCAGCATGTCAAAATCGTCGTCCTCGATCAGGGCGTCGCCGAACTTCATCTCCGCGTAGTCCGCCTTGGTCATGCCCTTGGGAATGGTGCCTTTCAGCTCCGCCTGTGCCATCTCTTCCCGGATCTGGCCGAGGGAGGTCTCCACCTCCACGCCAAGGACCTCGTTCAGGTTGGAATTGGCATCAGCGTCCACCACAAGGACGGGGCCGCGCTTCTTTGCGCACAGGTAATCGATGATCATGCCGCAGGTAGTGGTTTTGCCCACGCCGCCCTTTCCGGCAACGGCAATAGTATGAGGTGCCATAGTTTGGTTCTCCTTAAAAGTGGTTTTGCGAAACGCAGGGGCAGGGCGCAGCCCCTCCCGCGTTTTTTCCCTCCCGGCGAAAGCGGAAAAGGAGCGGTCGACAGTGCGAATTTTCGTCCATACAGGCCGCGTCACCACGCGCATTCATGGCTTGGGAGCCGTTTTTGACTGCGGATGGTGACCTTGCCATACAGGCGCACTTCGCCCATATCGATACGACCATATCGTATCACATATGCCTTCTAAATTCAACCCATAATTTGCGAATTTTTTCAGAAAAATTGCCCAACTTTCATTTATCCGACGGCCGCAAGTGGACATTTTTGTCACACCGGCGTGAACACGTACTTCTGGATCAGCCCGTCCACCACCGCGTGGATGGTCACGCTGCCGCCCACGCCTTTTTCCGTGGAAAATTCCACGGTTTTCCCCTTCAGGCGGCCGCGGAGATATTCCTCCGGGTCATCGCATTCCACCTCTTCAAAGAACACGTCCCGCATCTGGTTGTTGCGGCAAAGGTTCTTGATCTCATAAACCAGCTCATATTCTGCCATAAGCGCTTCTCCTTACAAATCACGGCTCTGTCCCGCCGGGTCGTTGCCTTAAATATAGCACATCCGGCGGATTTCCTCAACCGGGATTCCCTTTTCCGACAAAAAAAGGTTGCTTTTTTTCGGCGGCTCTGCTATAATGCACCTGTACGCAGGATTCGTACATCGGTAGTACAACAGCTTCCCAAGCTGTGAAGGCGGGTTCGACTCCCGTATCCTGCTCCAAGATAGCAGCACGCCCTGCCTTAATTGGCAGGGCGTGCTGCTTTATTTATTGTACATAGCTTGCAGAACTCCGACACGCTTAGGGCAACGCCGCAATGGGGACACGGTTCCTTTACTTGCGGAAAGGAATCGAGCTTCCGGATTGTGACATATCCTCTCGCGAAGAAGATTCTGTCAAAATACAGAGAAATTGAGGCGCCTTGTGTGAAAGGGTGGGGAATATTGCTTGTTCCAGGGTATTGACGAATCCGGTAAAATGCACTATACTAGTCTTAAAAGATATCACTGCTTTGGTAAAACTGCTCATTCCTGGCTTTCCCTTTCGCAGTTTTCAGTAGCTGACACTGCGGGTGAGCCTTTTCTCTTCTCTAAGGCAACACCGCACAATTGTGCCTGCGAGTCTCAGC
>CAKTKF010000038.1 GCA_934569215.1 uncultured Oscillospiraceae bacterium | reverse complement strand
ATGCGGATGCTGGCCAGCAAGCTCTACGAAATGGAGCAGGAGCGCCTGGACAGCGAAGTCACCGGTCTGCGCCGCAGTCAGGTGGGAACGGGAATGCGCAACGAGCGCATCCGCACCTATAATTTTCCCCAAGGCCGCGTTACCGACCATCGGGTGGGACTGACCCTGTACCGCATTGACGCGATCATGGACGGCGACCTGGACGAGATCATCAACGCCCTCGCCACCGCCGACCAGGCGGAGAAACTGAAAAACGCCCATCAATAAGGAAGATTTACATGGAATTTATCACAAACTCCCCGGAGGAAACGGAAAAAATCGGCGCGGCGGTGGGAAAAATCATCCCCGCCGGGACGGTTCTTGCCTACCGGGGCGACCTTGGGGCAGGGAAGACCGCCTTTACAAGAGGACTTGCCCGGGGGCTGGGCTTCACGGAAGCCGTTACCAGCCCGACCTACACCATCGTCAACGAATATTTGGGCGGGCGGCTCCCTCTGTTTCATTTTGACATGTACCGCCTTTCCTCTGCAGACGACCTGTTTGACATCGGCTGGGAGGACTATCTCGACCGGGGCGGCGTGTGCGCCGTGGAGTGGAGCGAGAATGTGACCGAGGCCATGGAGGGCGCGGTCAGTGTCACCATCGACGTTCTGGGGGAGAACACCCGGCGAATCACCATTTCGGGAGGGGATTTTCTTGCTGATCTTAGCCTTTGAAACCAGCGCGAAAGCCGCCTCCGCGGCGCTGCTGGAGGACGGGAAGCTTCTGGCGGAAAGCTACCAGAACACCGGCCTGACCCACAGCCAGACCCTGATGGTCATGGCGGAAAATCTGCTGCACCAGTGCGGCAAAACCGTAGCAGACGTCAGCGCGGTGGCCGTGGCCGCCGGCCCCGGCTCCTTTACCGGCGTGCGCATCGGCGTCGCCGCCGCCAAGGGGTTCGCCTGGGGCAGGGAAGTGCCGTGCTACGGCGTCAGCACCCTGGAAGCCATGGCGCTCTCTCTGGGCGAATATCAGGGCTATGTCTGTCCCGTAATGGATGCCCGGCGGAGCCAGGTGTATCACGCACTGTTTTATGTAAACCACGGCAGTCTCGAAAGAATCACCGAAGACCGTGCCATTGCTTTAGAGCAGCTGAAGCAGGAGCTTGCGCCCCTGACCCAGCCGGTGTTTCTCGTGGGGGACGGCAGCGTCCTTACTTACAAGACCCTTTCCGGGGATATCCCTAACCTCGTTATGCCTCCGGAACACCGGATGCACCAGCGCGCCGCAGGGGTTGCCCTTCTGGCCGCACAAAAACAAGCCGCCGGAGAAACCGGCGACGGCGCCGCTCTGACCCCCAACTACCTGCGCCTGAGTCAGGCAGAACGGGAGCGTCTCGAGCGAGAGCAAATGAAATCATAAATCCGGGGCGGATTCATTCAACCCTGTAAATAGAAGGAGAAATATCATGGCAAACGTACACGTCCTCGATCATCCCCTGATCCAGCATAAGCTGGCCATTCTGCGCAACAAGAAGACCTCCGTTAAGGAATTCCGCGAGCTGGTCGGCGAAATCGCCGGTCTGATGTGCTATGAGGCCACCCGCAACCTGCCCACCCGTGAGGTGGAGGTGCAGACCCCCGTCGCCACTGCCAAGTGCCGGATGCTGTCCGGCAAGAAGCTGGCCATCGTCCCCGTTCTCCGCGCGGGTCTCGGCATGGTGGACAACATGGTGGAGCTGATTCCCTCCGCCAAGATCGGCCACATTGGCCTGTACCGCGACCCCGAGACCCACAAGCCCGTGGAATACTACTGCAAGCTCCCGGAGGACATCTCCAACCGGATGGTTTACGTGGTCGATCCCATGCTGGCCACCGGCGGAAGCGCCGTTGCCGCCATTGATTTTCTGAAAAAGCACGGCTGCCGGAACATCATCATGATGAACATCATCGGCTGCCCCGAGGGCATCAAGGCCGTTCAGGAAGCCCACCCCGACGTGGAAATGTTCCTGGCCGCCGTTGACGAGAAGCTCAACGAGCACGCCTACATCGTCCCCGGCCTGGGCGACGCCGGCGACCGGATTTTCGGCACCAAGTAAAAACGTCAGAAAAATGTGCATCTCCAAAAGGAGATGCACATTTTTTATTCTTATTTGAGTCGTTTTTCCAGCGTTGCGGCGTTGAGCGCCGTCAGATGCACCCGGGAAAAGCCGTATTCCGCCGTCAGGATGAAGGACTTGGGCAGATCGTCGCAGGGAATGACCTCACCCTCCCGCTCCGCCCGGCTTAAGAATTCCCGGGTGCGCTTGGAGGTGGAGGTGTTGTCCAGGTCGAAAATGCCGATGATGCTTCTGTCCCGGACGGCCATGTCATTGCCGATGGATAAAAACATGCTTTCCTCCTATGGTAGCATCGGGCGGCAAGATTGCCGCCCGATGATTTTTCATTTCCGTTTCTTCCATTCGCTGACCGCCAGCTCGTCGCAGCGGTTGTTCTTCGGGTTCTCCGCGTGGCCTTTGACCCAGTGGCAATGCACGTCGTGCTTCTGGGTCAGGGTCAGCAGAATCTCCCAAAGGTCGGAATTCAGGGCGGGCTTTTTGTCGGACTTGACCCAGCCACGCTTTTTCCAGCCCCATGCCCAGCCCTTTTCCAGGGCGTCAATGACGTACTTGCTGTCGCTGTACAGCTCCACGGTGCAGGGTTCTTTCAATGCCTGCAAGCCCCGGATCACTGCCGTCAGCTCCATGCGGTTGTTGGTGGTGCTGTCCTCCCCGCCGGAAAGCTCCTTTTCCACGCCGTTGTATTCCAGAATGGCGCCCCAGCCGCCGGGGCCGGGGTTGCCGGAACAGGCGCCGTCGGTGTACAGGGTCACGGTTTTCATGCCTGTTCTCCGGTTTCTTCCTCGTCCATCTTTTCCACCCGCTCCAAGGAGACCACCTGGTTGCCCTCGTCAATGCGCATGACGATGACACCCTGGACGTCCCGCTTGTAGACGTTGATGGAGGACGCGGGAATGCGGATGATGACGCCGCCGTTTTCGATGAGCATCACGTCGTCGTTCTCGCCCACCACACGGCACCCGGCCACATTGCCGGTCTTGGGGGTGATGTTGTAGTTCTTAAGACCCTTGCCGCCCCGGCTTTGCGCCTGCTTTTCCCCGTTGGGGCCGGTGCGCAGGTACTCCGTCAGGGCAGTACGCTTGCCGTAGCCGTTCTGGGTGACGGTGAGCAGGGTCTTGCCCTCCTCGGCCTTCTCCGCGCCGACCACATAGTCCCCGTCGGTTAACATAATACCGCGAACGCCCGCCGCGTCACGTCCCATGCACCGCACATCATTCTCACCAAAGCAGATGGCGTAGCCAAACGCTGTGGCAAGAACAATGTCGTCGTCGCCGTTGGTACGGATGACGTTGATCAGATGGTCGTCCTCGTCCAGGGTGATAGCGCGGATGCCCGCCTTGCGGTTGGTTTTCAGGGAGACGAAGGGGATGCGCTTAACGGTACCCTTCCGGGTGACCATCATCAGGAATTCATTTTCGTCAAACTCCCGGGTGATCACCATAGCGGTGACGGACTCGCCGGGGTTCAGGGGCAGCACGTTGACGATGGCGGTACCCCGGGCGGTGCGGCCTGCCTCGGGGATCTGGTAGCCCTTGCGGTGATGCACCCGTCCCTGATCGGTGAAGAAGAGCATGTGGTCATGGGTAGACGCAATGGTCAGACTCTTGACATAGTCCTCTTCCTTCAGATTCTGGGCATTGACCCCCCGGCCGCCCCGGCTCTGGGTGCGGTAGGTGTCCACGGGCATTCTCTTGATGTAGCCCTGGTTGGACAGCGTGAAGGCGCAGGTCTCCTCCTCGATCAGGTCTTCGATGTCGATCTCGTCCTCGATCTCCTGAATCTCGGTCTTCCGCTTGTCGCCGAACTTGTCCCGAATCTCGATCATCTCACTGCGGAGAACGGCCTTGAGCTTATTTTCGTCCGCCAGCAGCTCCAGATAATACTTGATCTTTTCTTCCAGCTCGTCATATTCGCCCTGGAGTTTTTCCCGGTCAAGACCCTGGAGGGCTTTCAGCCGCATGTCCAGAATGGCCTGCGCCTGAACGTCGTCCAGAGCAAAGCGCTCCATCAAACGCTGCTTGGCATCGTCGTAAGCCGAGCGGATGATGTGAATGACCTCGTCGATGTTATCCTGGGCAATGAGCAGACCTTCCAGCAGATGCGCCCGCTCCTGGGCTTTTTTCAGATCGTACCGGGTGCGCCGGGTGAGAACCTCTTCCTGATGCTTGAGATATTCGTCGATGATCTGCCGCAGGGAGAGAATTTTCGGCTGCTTCTGGTTGTCCACCAGCGCCAGCATGATGATGCCGAAGCTGGACTGCAAGGCCGTCTGCTTGAACAGATTGTTCAGCACCACCTGGGGGTTGGCGTCCTTTTTCAGCTCGATGACAATGCGCATACCGTTGCGGTCGGTCTCGTCCCGGAGGTCGGAAATGCCGTCCAGGCGCTTGTCCTTCACCTGCTCGGCAATGTTCTTGATAAGCTGACGCTTGTTGACCTGATAGGGAAGCTCGGTGACGATGATCCGCATCCGGTCTTTGCCGTGCTCCTCAAATTCCGTCCGGGCGCGGACGATCACCTTGCCCCGGCCGGTAGCGTAGGCCGCGCGGATGCCGCTGCGTCCCATGATAATGCCGCCGGTAGGGAAGTCCGGGCCGGAAATATGCTCCATCAGGTCGGCGAGGGTCGCTTCCGGGTCGTCCAGCACACACACGCAAGCGTCGATGACCTCCGCCAGGTTATGGGGCGGGATGTTGGTGGCCATGCCGACAGCGATACCGGAGGAGCCGTTGACCAGCAGGTTGGGGAACCGGGAGGGAAGCACGCGAGGCTCTTTGCGGGTCTCGTCAAAGTTGGGATCCCAGTCCACGGTGTCCTTGTCGATGTCCCGGAGCATTTCGTTGGAAATTTTGCTTAGACGGGCTTCGGTGTAACGGTAAGCCGCCGGGGGGTCGCCGTCCACGGAGCCGAAGTTGCCGTGGCCGTCCACCAGCATATAGCGCATGGAAAAGTCCTGGGCCAGGCGCACCATGGCGTCATATACCGACGCGTCGCCGTGGGGATGGTATTTGCCCAGCACGTCGCCGACGCAGGTGGCCGACTTCTTGAAGGGCTTGTCGGAAGTCAGGCCGCTTTCGTACATGGTGTACAAAATCCGGCGGTGAACGGGCTTGAGTCCGTCCCGGACGTCCGGCAATGCCCGCCCGACGATAACGGACATGGCATATTCAATATAGGATTTCTCCATTTCGTCCACCAGGTTGGACTGGGTGATCACCTGGTCGGGGAAGCGGATATCCTCGGGTTTATAACTGCGGTTATGTCCCATAAACGCACCTCCAGTTCAGGGTTGCTGCAAAACTAAATGTCAATGTTGACTGCGTATCTCGCGTTCCGCTCGATCCAGTCCTTTCTCGGCTCCACCTGCTCGCCCATGAGAACGGTGAAAATCTCGTCGGCGCGGCGGGCGTCCTCCAGGGTGATACGGCGCAGGGAACGCTTTTCCGGATCCATGGTGGTCTCCCACAGCTCGTGGGGGTCCATTTCGCCAAGGCCCTTGAACCGGGAGATGTCAATCTTGGCGTTGGGGTTGTCGCTGCGCATCTGGGAGGAAATCGCGTCCCGCTGATCGTCGGAATAGGCGACCTTCACGCTCTTGCCCCGGGTCAGCTTATACAGGGGCGGCACGGCGGAGTAGACGTAGCCATGCTCGATCAGCGGCCGCATATACCGGAAGAAGAAGGTCAGCAGCAGCGTGCGGATATGGGCGCCGTCCACATCGGCATCGGCCATGATGATGACCTTGTGATACCGGAGCTTTTCAATGTCGAATTCGTCCCCGATGCCCGCGCCCAGCGCCACGATCAGGGGATACAGCTTGTCGTTGCCGTAGATTTTGTCCGCCCGGGCCTTTTCCACGTTGAGCATCTTGCCCCACATGGCGAGGATGGCCTGGAACCGGGAGTCCCGCCCCTGAATGGCGGAACCGGCTGCGCTGTCGCCCTCCACGATGTAGATTTCGCAGAGGCTGGCGTCCCGTTCGTTGCAGTCCTGAAGCTTGTCCGGCATCTGGCCGGATTCCAGTCCCGTCTTGCGGCGGATGGATTCCCGGGCTTTCCGGGCGGCCTCCCGGGCGCGGTTGGCCATCATGGCCTTGTCCAGCACGGCCTTGGCTACAGCGGGGTGTTCCTCAAAATAGGTGGTCAGCTGGTCGTTCACCACCTGATCGACTAAGGTGCGGATATAGGCGTTGCCCAGCTTGGCCTTGGTCTGACCCTCGAACTGAGCGTCGGTGAGCTTGACGGAAATAATGGCTGTGATGCCCTCCCGGCAGTCTTCGCCGGAAACCTTGTCGTCGCCCTTGATAATCCCGTTCTTCACGCCGTAGGCGTTGAGCACCCGGGTCAGCGCGGTCTTGAAGCCGGTCTCGTGCATACCGCCCTCCGGCGTGCGCACGTCGTTGGCGAAGGACAGCAGAAATTCGTTGTAGCCGTCGTTATACTGCACGGCGATCTCGGCGGAAGCGTCGCCCTTGCTGCCGCTCATATAGATAACGTCCTCGCACAATGGCGTCTTGTTCCGGTTGCACCAAATTGCAAACTCCCGGATGCCGCCCTCGTAGCACATGGTCTCGGTGACCTGCTTTTCGTCGTCCCGGTCGTCGGTGATGGTGATGGTCAGACCCGCGTTCAGGAAGGCTTCCTCCCGCATCCGCTCGTGGAGCACCTCATAGTCGTAGACCAGGCTGTCGAACATCTCCGGGTCGGGCTGGAAGGTGACCTCCGTGCCGGTTTTGTCGGTTTTGCCGATGATCTTCATCTCCTGGGTGATGCTGCCCCGGGCGAACTTCATTTCGTAGATGCTGCCGTTTTTGTGAACCCGCACCCGCAGCCACTCGCTCAAGGCGTTAACGACGGACGCGCCCACGCCGTGCAGGCCGCCGGAGACCTTATAACCGCCGCCGCCGAATTTACCGCCGGCATGGAGCACGGTATACACGACCTCCAGAGCCGGACGCCCGGTCTGGGGCTGAATGTCCACGGGGATACCACGGCCGTCGTCGGTGACGGTGATGGAGTTGCCGGGATTGATGGTCACGGTAATATGCTTACAGTATCCGGCCAGCGCCTCGTCAATGGCGTTGTCCACGATCTCATAGACCAGGTGGTGCAGACCGGAGGAGGAGGTAGAGCCGATATACATACCGGGTCTTTTCCGCACGGCTTCCAATCCCTCCAGAACCTGAATCTGCTCCGCGCCGTATTCCTGTGTTACTTTCGTTTCGTCAGACATATATGCCCTCCTGCGTGATATGCTTCAATTATTCGCGAATGCTTCCCTTTTCTATCTGAATTGTTTTTCCCAGTTTGGTGAACCGTCCCGGCTCGCAGCAGGTGATGAACACCTGTCCGGAGACGATTTTATTGAGTACAAAGTCCTGCCGCCCGGGGTCAAGCTCGGACAGAACATCGTCCAGCAGCAATACCGGCTCTTCCCCCCATTCCCGCGCCATCAACTCCCGTTGCGCCAGCTTCAGGCTGATGGCCGCCGTCCGGGTCTGCCCCTGAGAGCCGTAGGCCTTCAGGTCGATGCCGGACAGGCTCACGGCAAAATCGTCCTTGTGGGGGCCTGTCAGGCACTG
>CAKTKF010000037.1 GCA_934569215.1 uncultured Oscillospiraceae bacterium | reverse complement strand
ACATGCAGGAGGACAAGGAAGCGGTTTTCGACGCCGTGGACACGGTAAAAATGTGTCTGAAAGTCTTCGCGCCCATGCTTGCCACCATGACCGTGAAGCCGGAGACCATGAAAAAGGCCGCCCAGGGCGGGTTCATCAACGCCACCGACCTTGCGGACTACCTGGTGAAAAAGGGCATGCCCTTCCGCAGTGCTTACAAGATTTCCGGCCAGATCGTGGCGCGGTGCATTGCGGAGGGCTGCGTGCTGGAGACATTGCCCATGGAAACCTACCGCTCCTACAGCGAATTGTTTGACGAAGATCTTTACCACGACATTGACCTGACGGTCTGCGTGGAGAAGCGCATCTCTGAGGGCGGTACCTCCGCTTCCTCCGTGGATGCCCAGATCGCCTACGTAAAGGAGCAGCTTGTATGACCAAGGTATTTATTGATGGCAGCGCCGGAACCACCGGCCTGCGGATCTATGAGCGGCTGAGCGACCGTAAGGACATTACACTGCTGACGCTCCCGGAGGAATCCCGGAAAAATACCGATGAACGCCGCCGGATGCTGAATCTGGCGGACATCGCGTTTCTGTGCCTGCCGGACAAGGCGGCGCAGGAGGCGGTTTCCCTGGTGACGAACCCCCAGACGGCGATCATCGACACCTCCACCGCCCACCGGACGGCGGACGGGTGGGCTTACGGTTTTCCGGAGCTTTCCCCGGCGCACCGGGAGGCCATCCGCACCTCCAAGCGGATCGCCAACCCCGGTTGCCATGCCAGCGGCTTTATTGCAGCCGTGTATCCCCTGGTCGCTCACGGTGTCGTTCCGGCGGACTTCCCTCTGACGGCCTACTCCCTCACGGGCTACTCCGGCGGCGGCAAGAGCCTGATTGGGGAATACGAAGCCCCCGACCGTGACCCCCGCCACGAGAGCCACCGGATCTACGCTACCAGCCTTTGCCACAAGCATCTGCCGGAGATGGTAAAGGTCTGCGGTCTGACCCATCCGCCGGTGTTTTCTCCCATTCTGGGGGACTTCTACGCGGGCATGGCCACCGCCGTTCTGCTTCCCGGATTTGACGCAAAGACCGTCTGGGCGTGCTTAAGCGGCCACTACGCCGGAGAGAAAATCGTCAGTGTCGCGCCTCTGGGGGGCGACCAAAGCGTGATCTACGCAAGCACCCTGGCAGGAAAGGACACCATGCGCATCATCGTCAGCGGTCAGAAGGATCAAGCCATGGTCACCGCCCTGTTCGACAATCTGGGGAAGGGCGCCTCCGGCGCGGCCATTCAGAACATGAACATTCTGCTGGGCGCAGACGAAACCACAGGGCTGAACGTCTGACCCGAAAAGGAGAAAAAACATGAAAGCAGTATCCGGCGGCGTATGTGCCGCGAAGGGCTTTACCGCCAACGGAATCCATTGCGGTATCCGGAAAAACCACGCCAAAAAGGATCTATCCCTGATTTTCAGCGCCGTGCCTGCCAGCGCCGCGGCGGTGTACACCACCAATCTGGTGAAGGGCGCGCCTCTGACGGTCACCAAACGGCACTTGAGCAACGGCACCGCCCAGGCCGTCATCTGCAACAGCGGCAACGCCAATACCTGCAACGCAAACGGCATTGCAATTGCCGAGGAGATGAGCGCTTTGGCGGCAAAGCAGTTGGGGATCTCCCCTGACGATGTCGTGGTCGCCTCCACCGGCGTCATCGGTCTGCCCCTGTCCGTCGACCCCATCGCCGCGGGACTTCCCGCCCTGGTGAAGGGGCTGTCGGAAACCGGCGGCGAGGCCGCCGCCGAGGGCATCATGACCACCGACACCGTGAAGAAGGAGGTCGCCGTGGAGTTCACCCTGGGGGGCAAAACCTGCCGTATCGGCGGCATCGCCAAGGGCAGCGGCATGATTCATCCCAACATGGCGACCATGCTGGTGTTCATCACCACCGACGTTTCCATTGCCCCGGATATGCTGCAAAAGGCGCTCTCCGGGGACATTGCCGGCACCTTCAACATGGTCTCCATCGACGGCGACACCTCCACCAACGATATGGTGACCGTGCTTGCCAACGGCATGGCGGAAAATGAGCCCATCACCGCCGAGGGGACGGATTTTACCGTCTTTATGAAGGCGCTGAACTCCGTTACCATCGCCCTGTGCCGCAGGATCGCCGGAGACGGCGAGGGTGCCACCAAGCTGCTGGAGTGCAGCGTCAACGGCGCACATGATCTGGCCACGGCCAGGACTGTCGCCAAAAGCGTCATCTGCTCCAGCCTCCTGAAAGCCGCCATGTTCGGCGCGGACGCCAACTGGGGACGGGTGCTGTGCGCCATCGGCTACAGCGGCGCGCAGGTGGACGTAAGCCGGGTGGACGTGTCCTTCCGCAGTGCCGCCGGGGAAATCCCCGTATGCAAAAACGGCGCGGGCGTGGACTTTTCCGAGGAGTTGGCCAAGAAGATCCTCTTGGAAAAGGAGATCGAGATCCTGGTCTGCCTGAACAGCGGCGACTGCGCCGCCACCGCCTGGGGCTGCGACCTGACCTACGACTATGTGAAGATCAACGGCGATTACCGTACATAATGGAGACCGCATATGGACAGCGAATTTTCCAACCGGCAGCGCTCTGAGGTACTGATCCAGGCACTGCCCTACATCAAACAGTACAGCGGCAAAACCGTTGTGGTAAAATACGGCGGCAACGCCATGGTCAACGACGCGCTGAAGCAGCAGGTCATGGAGGACATCGCCCTTCTGTGGCTCATCGGCGTGAAGGTGGTGCTGGTACACGGCGGCGGGCCGGAGATCAGCCAGACCATGAAGCGTCTGGGCAAGGAAGCGGTTTTCGTGGACGGCCTGCGGGTGACGGACAAGGAGACCGTGGACATCGTTCAGATGGTTCTGGCCGGAAAGATCAACAAGACGCTGGTCAATCTTTTACAGATGAAGGGCGGCCACGCCGTGGGACTTTCCGGCATTGACGGCGGCATTCTGGAAGCCAGAATGAAGAGTGAAGCCCTGGGGTACGTGGGTGAGATCACGAAGGTGCGCACAAAGCCCATTGCCGACCTGCTGGAAAAGAACTACATTCCCGTCATTTCCACCATCGCCGGCGACCGTCAGGGCAACACCTACAACATCAACGGCGACACCGCCGCCGCCTGGATCGCGGGCGGTCTTCAGGCCGAGCGTCTGATCATGATGACGGACATCAACGGCATTCTCATGAACAAAGACGACCCCGGCTCTCTCATCCCCGAGCTGAGCGTCAGCCGGGCAAAGCAGCTTTTCGCGGACGGCGTCATCTCCGGCGGCATGATTCCCAAGGTGGACTGCTGCATTGAGGCCATCGGCAAGGGCGTGAAAAACGTAGTCATTATGGACGGCCGGGTCCCCCACTCCATCCTTATGGAGCTGCTCACCGACGAGGGCGCCGGCACGCTGGTAAGAGGTGATCGATCGTGAACATCATGGAACTGGATCAGACCTACGTCGCAGGAACGTATAAGCGCTTCCCGGTGGAGATTGTCTCCGGCAAGGGAAGCCGGGTGACGGACGCAAGCGGGAAGACCTATGTGGACATGGGTTCCGGCATCGGCGTGACCGCCTTCGGCATCGGCGACGAAGCCTGGGAACAGGCCGTGACCCAGCAGCTTGGCAAGGTTCAGCACACCTCCAACCTGTACTACACGGAGCCTTGTGCTAAGCTTGCCCAGCTGCTGTGCGAGAAGACCGGGATGAAGAAGGTCTTCTTCTCCAACTCCGGCGCGGAGGCCAACGAATGCGCCATTAAAGCCGCAAGAAAATATTCCGCCGAAAAGAAGGGCGCGGACTGTTACACCATCGTCACGCTGGTCAACAGCTTCCATGGGCGCACCCTCACCACCCTGGCCGCCACCGGTCAGGCACATTTCCACCAGCTGTTCCAGCCCCTGACCCCCGGCTTTGTCCACGTGGAGGCCAACAACGTTGCCGCCCTCACCCAGGCCGTGGCGGAGCATAAGGCGGCGGGCATTCTGATGGAAGCCATTCAGGGCGAGGGCGGCGTGGTTCCCCTGACGAAGGAATTCGTTCAGGCCGCCGCAAAAATCGCCCGGGAGCAGGATATCCCCCTGATGATGGACGAGGTGCAGACCGGCAACGGCCGCACGGGAATGCTCTACGGCTACATGAATTTTGGCATCAATCCCGACATCGTCTCCACCGCCAAGGGACTGGGCGGCGGCCTGCCCATCGGCGCGACGCTGCTGGGGGAGAAGGTGCAGAATATTCTCGGCCCCGGCGACCACGGCTCCACCTACGGCGGAAATCCCGTGTGCTGTGCAGGCGCCATCAGCGTCCTGTCCCGTCTGGACGACGCATTTCTGGCGGAGGTTCGGGAAAAGAGCGCCTACGTCTTTTCCGCGCTTACCGGCGCCCCCGGCATCACGGGGGTTACCGGTATGGGTCTGATGATCGGCGTGAAGACCGCCGCCCCCGCCGGGGACGTGGTTCGCAAATGCATGGAAAACGGCGTGCTGTGCCTGACCGCAAAGGACAAGGTGCGGCTGCTGCCGGCGCTGAACATCCCCATGGAGGATCTGGCATTTGCCGTGGAGACCATTCGGGCGGCGGCAAAGGAATTGGGAGGAAACGTATGAATCTGAAAGGCAGAAGCTTTCTGACGCTGCTGGACTTCACCCCGGCAGAGATCACCTATCTGCTGGATCTGGCGGCGGAGCTGAAGGCAAAGAAAAAAGCGGGGATCCCCCACCGCATCCACGAGGGGAAGAACATCGTGCTGCTGTTTGAAAAGGACTCCACCCGCACCCGCTGCGCCTTTGAGGTGGCGGGACACGATCTGGGCATGGGGGTGACCTATCTCGGCCCCACCGGCTCTCAGATGGGCAAAAAGGAATCCATCGCCGATACCGCCCGGGTGCTGGGTCGGATGTACGACGGCATCGAATACCGGGGCTACGCCCAATCAATCGTGGAGCAGCTGGCGGAATTTTCCGGCGTGCCGGTCTGGAACGGCCTGACCAATGAATTTCACCCCACCCAGATACTGGCGGACTTTCTCACCATCCGGGAGCATTTCGGCGGGCTGAAGGGCAAAAAGCTGGTTTACATGGGCGATGCCCGGTACAACATGGGAGATTCTCTGATGGTGGGCTGCGCCAAGATGGGGATGCACTTCGTGGCCTGCGCCCCGGAGAAGTATTTCCCCGATGCCGCGTTGATTGAAAAGTGTCAGGCCGTTGCCGCCGAGACGGGCGCGGTGCTGGAATTCATCACCGACCCCGGCAAAGCCGTCCCCGGTGCGGACGTGATCTACACCGACGTGTGGGTCTCCATGGGCGAGCCGGACAGCGTCTGGCAGGAACGGATCGAAGACCTGACCCCCTACCGGGTGACAAAGGAACTGATGGAAAAGGCCGGAAGCCAATGCCGGTTCCTCCACTGTCTGCCCGCCTTCCACGATCTGAACACCACCATCGGCCGCCAGATTTACGACAAATTCGGCATCGACTGCATGGAGGTGACCGACGAGGTCTTTGAAGGCAGCCAGTCCATCGTCTTCGACGAGGCGGAAAACCGGATGCACACCATCAAGGCCGTCATGGCGGCGACATTGTAATGATTCTCCCGGCGGCTTTTGAAAGCCGCCGGGATTTTCCGTCATTGACATTTTCAGAAAAAACCGATAAACTGGGAGTAATCTGATACGAGTTTTTAATAAAACGCTTAAAAGCGTTTTATTAGGCCGCAGGATTGCGGCCAGCGGCCACTGCCGCTAAAAAACGAAGTCAATACATTTCTTACCGCCGACCAGGCGGTCTGCCGTGAAACGGCTTAAATAAAATGATGAAATCATTTTATGAAGAAATAGTATGAATTTGCGAGGGAAACGCCGTGAAACAACGCATCTATTCCATTGACGTACTGAAGCTGGTATTCGCGTACATCATCGCCTTTTTCCATTTCGGCACCACCATTGCCCCCGGCCCTACGGTGGCGGTGCAGGTGTTTTTCATCATCTCCGGGTTCTTTCTGGGGAGGAAGTTCTACGCCCGCTCCTTTGCCGACGGGGGAAAATCCTACGGCGCGTGGGACTATACCCTGGATCATGTAACCTCCATTTATCCCCACTACCTGTTTTCCCTGGCGGCATTTTTTCTGTACACCTTGGCAAGAAGTCTGGTGCATCTGGTGATGTCTCCCAGCTGGGACAAGGTCAGCGCCATTGCTCTGGACTTCTACAACCAGATTCCCGACCTTCTGCTCCTGCAAAGCGCCTACCGCTTCCATGAAAGTCTCAACTATCCCCTGTGGCAGCTGTCCGCCCTGGTGATTGCGGGGTTCTTCGTCTACGGTCTTCTGTGCCGCAATGAGCGCGTCAGCCGGACGCTGGTGTTTCCCGCCGCCATTCTGATGATTCAGTCGTTGCTGTATTCCGGGGTGGATTTGTGGGAAAACTACGGCTTTTTCTACCTGCCCCTTCTGCGGGCGTTTTCGCCATTGTGCATCGGCGTGCTGACGTTTTATTTCACCACCACGCCCTATTATGAGCGGCTGAAAAGCAAAAGGGTCTTCTTCAATCTGGCGGTCATTTTATCTGCCGTGACCATCTTCGTATATGCCGACCTCGCCAACATTTTCCTGATCACCACGCCCATTCTGATTCTTGGGTGCTATGACGGCACGTCCTGGGTCAATGCGGTGCTGAACCGGCGGATTTTCCGGAATTTCGGCAAATTCTCCTACGCCGTTTACCTGAATCACGCCCTCGTCGCCCGGTTCGTGCAGGCGCGGCTGATTCCGGGTGCCCAGGCGCGGGGCATCGGGCTGACCCAGTGGCAATGTAGCGGGATTTTCTTCACTTTGCTGACCGTCTATTCCGTGCTGACGCTGTTTCTGGTGGAGACATGGAAAAACAAGCGCCGGAGCAAGGTTGCTGCCCAATAAAAATAACAGCGTGGCGGGAAACGCATTTTGCGTTTCCCGCCCTTTTCGTACTCAGGAATTCTTTTTTCTTGAAATACGAAGCTTTGTGGCATATAATGGAGGCAACGCTTTGAAAAAGGACTGTGGTTCCATGAAAGTCACCCTGCAAAATCTGACGAAAAAGTTCCCCAGCCGCAGCAAAAAGCAGCCCGCCGATATTGTCGCCGTAAACGATTTCACCTTTGAGATTCCCGACGGCGTGCTGCTGGGGCTGCTGGGTCCCTCGGGCTGCGGCAAATCCACCACGCTGAACCTGCTCTCCGGATTGCAGAAGCCCACCTCCGGCCGTATCTTCTTCGGGGACGACGACGTCACCGACCTGCCCGCGGAAAACCGGGGCGTGGGGCTGGTGTTCCAGAATTATGCCCTGTATCCCCACCTGACGGTGCGGCAGAATATCACCTTCCCTTTGGAAAACCGGACGGGCAAGGACAAGCTCACCCGCCAGCAGATGGCCGACATGGCGCTGGAGGCGGCGAAGCTGGTGCAGATCGAGGAGCTGATGGACCGCAAGCCCAAGGAGCTGTCCGGCGGCCAGCAGCAGCGTGTGGCCATTGCCCGGGCGCTGGTAAAAATGCCGAAGATTTTGCTGCTGGACGAGCCCCTTTCCAATCTGGACGCCCGCCTGCGGCTCCAGACCCGGGAGGAAATTCGCCGCATCCAGAAGGCCACCGGCATCACCACCGTGTTCGTCACCCACGACCAGGAGGAAGCCATGTCCATCTCCGACCTGATCGTGGTCATGAAGGACGGCGTGGTGCAGCAGATCGGCAAGCCCCAGGCGGTTTACGATTCCCCCGTGAATCTGTTTGTGGCG
>CAKTKF010000036.1 GCA_934569215.1 uncultured Oscillospiraceae bacterium | reverse complement strand
CTGAACAGCCTGACCAAGGACTATGTCCGCCCCGGCCAGGTGGTCGTGGATGTGTCCATCAACTGGGACGAGAACAAGATCAACGCCAAGGGCGGCAAGGGCGGCATCGCCGGTGACGCCAAGTTTGACGAGGTCGAGCCGATCGTTGAGGCCATCACGCCCGTTCCCGGCGGTGTCGGCTCCGTGACCACCTCCGTGCTGATGAAGCATGTGGTGGAGGCTGCCGAAAGAGGATAACGCCATATTGGCCTCTGCGTAACTGACGGGTTCGCGGTTTACCGCATGGGAGCGCAGAGAAAAGCTAGCCGACCGTCTGGGCGATTCAGTTTCCAAGCTGGGTCGCCCTTTTTTGTCTATGGACAATCCGGCGGGCGGTATGGTATACTGTGATTATAGATCGTAAAGAACCGCGAAAAACGTGATCGGCGCATTTTGCCGAACGTGGCGGATGTGCCGCATCACCTCCAATTTATGACTGAGAATATGAGGTGCCTTTATGAAAAAAATAAAAAATCTTGAGGAAGGCTCGTTTCTAAAGCTGTTTTTCGCCTTCTTTTCCGTGGCGTTTCTGATCGCGGCGGTGTGTATGCCGGATAGAAATACCATGTTTTCCGGCTTGTGGCAGATCATGAGCCAGCCGGGGAAAATTTCCACCAACTATTTTGCCGTGGGCGGCTATGCCGCGACGTTTCTGAATATGGGTCTGGTGGGTCTGTGCTGCCTGGGGCTGTATGTCCTGTGCGGCGCGACGCCCAATAATGTCTCCACCCTAGCCTTCGTGCTGACCCTGGGCTTCTGCTCCTGGGGCATCAACGTCCTGAACATCTGGCCGACGGTGCTGGGCGTTGTCCTCTACTGCCTGGTGAAGAAGGAAAAGCTGGGCGCCAACGTCAACGCCATGCTGTTCTCCACCGGCATTGCGCCGCTGATCAGCGACCTGCTGGTGCGCCATCCCTATCCCGATGTGGTGGGCTTCAACCTGTACGGGTTCGTGGTGGCGACGATTGTGGGTATTGCCATCGGCTTCTTCCTCCCGGCGGGGCTGACCCATTCCCCGAAGGTGCATAAGGGCTTCGATCTGTATTCTGCCGCCGTGCCGGTGTGCCTGTTTGCGTTTTTCCTCAACGCCACGCTGTTCAAGACCATGGGCATTGAGCTGCCCGCCGCGCCCGGCGCGGAGACCCTGCTGGTAGCGTCCCGGCTGACGGTGAATCTGTTCTGCGGCATCCTGTTCGGGCTGTGCATTGTGTTCGCCCTGGCCATGGGCTGCAAGCCGAAGCAGTATTGGGCGCTGCTGACCGCCCCGGAGCATGTGGGCTCCGTTTCCTCCCAGATGGGTACGGAGGTATTCCTGATGAACGTGGGCGTATTCGGCCTGTTCATTCTGGCTTACTACAACATTATCGGCGCTTCCTTCAACGGCGTGACGCTGGGCATTATTTTCTGTATGCTGTGTACCTGCAATTCCGGCTCCCATCCCGGCAACGTCTGGCCGATCATGCTGGGATACGTGCTGGCGTCCTTCCTGGCAGGGGGGCTGTCCAGAGTGGCGGGGGGCAATTTCACCTTTGTAATCAATGCCCAGGCCATCGCCGTGGGACTGTGTTTTGCCAACGGCCTGAGTCCCATTACCAGCAAGTACGGCTGGTTCTGGGGCATGGTGGCGGCCATGATGCACTACCTGCTGGTTACCTCCGTGCCGAATCTTCACGGCGGATTCTGCCTGTATAACGGGGGCTTCACGGCGGCGGTGATCTGCATTATTCTGGTGCCGGAACTGGAGTGCTTCTGCAAAACCAAGGCCGAGCGCAAGGCGCTGAAGGCCGCAAAATAGTGAAAATATGTTGGGGCAGGAATGAAATTTCCTGCCCCAACACGAAAAAGGATGGAAAGCGCGTAAAAACGCTTCTTTTTTCGTTTCCGGAGTGGTATAGTACATGCGAAGAGCGGGGGAACGCCATGAAAAAATCAAAAACGTCGCTAAGAACGGGCTTCCTGATGACCATACTGATCTGCTGGCTGGTGCCAATTTTCATCGTGGTGGCGCTGGCGGGCGTGCTGCTGAATGAGAACTACCGGCAGTCCGTGCAGCAGGAGATCGACAGCAGCGCCGCAAATGCTCTGCGGCTGGTGCAGATGCGCTTTGAGGACGCCATTGACGATTCCAAGGCGGTGTCCTACGACGGCACCGTGCGGGACGCGTACCGCACCTGGCTGCAAAACGGCGACAGCGCCGCGCTGTACGGTACCGTCACCGACTATTTAAGCCAGAGCTTTACAAGAGGGGAAATTTATCAGGCGGTGTTTATCCACTTCTGGAACGTGGATGCCAGCGCCTACGTCCTCAGCGACGGCACCACCAGCTTCGGCCTTCTGCGGCAGTGCCGTGAATGCGCTCCCCGGATCATGGAGGAAATGGTGGACGCGGATACGGACATCCGTCTGCTGCTGATCGACGGGCAGATGTACATGGCGCGGAACCTTCTGGACAGCACCTTCACCCCCTATGCCAGCGTGGTGATGCTGTTGGAACCCCGCAATCTGTTCCTTCCCCTGGACTCGGTGAACCGGGTGGGGAACTTGCAGTACAGCCTGGACGGCTACCGCTTCACCATCGCCGCGGACGGCAGTCTGACGGAGGCGGCGGAGGAGACTGGAAACGTACATTATCAGGCAAAGACCCAGGGACATACCATCGGATTTTCCGCGGACAGGGAAGAATACGATATTTTCGGGGAAAACCCCTGGATGCGCTGGGCGATCGGGTGCGTGGCGCTGCTGATCATTCCTTTGTCTCTGGTGACCATTGCCCTGTTTTACCGCCATGTCACCCGCCCCATGGAAGTGGTGGGGCAGGCGTACCAGCTGGTGAAAAGCGGCGAACGGGGCTACGAGATCCGTCAGAAAGCCCCCAACCGGGAATTTGAACGGCTGTATGACCAGTTCAACGCCATGTCGGCGGAGCTTCAGCGGCAGTTTGAGCGGGCATATCTGGAGCAACAGGCCACCCAGCAGGCGAACATCAAGGCACTGCAATCCCAGATCAACCCTCATTTCCTGAATAATACATTGGAGATCATCAACTGGGAAGCCAGAATGGCGGACAATGAGCGGGTCAGCGCCATGATCGAGTCCCTGTCCACCATGCTGAAGGCCGCGCTGGATCGGAACGGCCGGACGAAGATCCCCCTTTCCGAGGAACTGGGGTACGTGGATGCGTACCTGTACATCATCCGGGAGCGGCTGGGCGAAGGCTTCCGGGTGCATAAGGATATCGACGAGTCCATTCTGGCGCTGCCAGTCCCCCGGCTGGTGCTGCAGCCCCTGGTGGAGAACGCGGTGGAGCATGACATCACCGCCAACCGGGGCGGCGACCTGTGGGTCAGAGCCTACCGGCAGGCGGACAAGGTGGTGCTGGAGGTGGAGCATGACGGCGTCCTGACCCAGGAGGACAAGCAGAAGATTCAGTCTTTGCTGTCACAGACCGGCCAAGGAGCAGCCGCCGGCGGTCAGGTGGGACTGCGCAACGTCAGCCAGCGGCTGAACCTGATTTACGGCGACGAGGGAACGCTGACCCTGGATCAAACCAGAGCCGGAACGGTTCTCGCCCGGGTCGCCATCCCCGCCGGACAGTAAAAAAGCACAAGCAGAGACAAAAATGACAATGATGGCCCAAAAAAGCCAAGCAGAGACAATAAATTGACTTGTACAGAATTGCCTAAAAGCGGTATAATTTAGATGAGCCGTATGGGTAAGTTGCTGTGGGAACCTCTGAGTGAATCGCCTTCGACTGTCGCCGATCTCATCGGAGTTTCCCAATGAAAGAGAAAAGGGAGGATGCCGATCTATGAAAAGAAGACTGGCCATTTTACTGGCATTGGCCTTGGGATTGAGCGGCTGCGCGTCCGCGTCCGGGTCGCCGGAGCAGACGACGGCTGCCCAGGCAAAGCAGCCGGTCACGCTGGAAGTCGTCACCTCCTACGGCGGCGACGACGGCAGCCGGAGCGTTTTTGAAGCGGCGGTAGCCGCCTATGAAGCGGCCACCGGGAACAAGGTGAAGGACGGTTCGGCCATCTCCAACGAGGGCTGGAAGGCCAAGGTGCTGGCGGATTTTGAGACCGGCTCCGAGCCGGACGTGCTGTTTTTCTTCACCAACGCCGACGCCGATCCTATCATCAATGCCGGGCGGGTGGTGTCCATTGAGGACATCCGGGAGGTTTACCCCGACTACGCTTCCAATATGAAGCAATCTATGCTTGCGGAGGCTGCGGACGGGAAGCATTACGCCGTTCCCGCCGCCGGGTATTGGGAAAATCTCTTTGTCAATAAATCGGTACTGGAGGCCTGCGGCGTTTCGGTGCCGGGGGCGGACTGCACCTGGGAGCAGTTCCTTGCCGACTGCGAGACTATTAAAGGCAGCGGCTATATCCCCATCGCCTGCTCCCTGGTGGAGGTGCCGCACTATCTGTTTGAGTTCGCCGTCATGAATAACGGCACGGTGGAAAACCATCTGGAGGTTCCTACGCTGGACGAAAACGGGAACCTGCGGGACGACGCGGTATCTCAAAAATGGGTCGCGGCGCTGAACGACATCAAGGAACTGTACGATCTGGGCTATTTTCCGCCCAACACCCTGACGGCCACCGATGAGGAGACTGTCTCCCTCTTCGGCAACGGAAAGGCGGCATTCCTGGTGGACGGCTCCTGGCAGGTGGGACATCTGGGGGAGCTGTACGGCGATAAGATCGAGGATATGGCGGTTCGTTTCGTGCCGGCCAAGGGCGAGCGGAAGGCCACCGAGGGCATCGGCGGCATCTCCATGGGCTATTTCATTACCCGCAAGGCCTGGAAGGATCCGGAAAAACGGGATGCGGCGGTGCAGTTCGTGGAAATGCTCACGTCCAACGAGATCTTGAGCACCTTTATCAAGACCGAGGTCACGGCGCTGATCGACGGCGCCAACCCCGTCGGCCTGAACAGTCTGGAGCAGTCCGCGGCGGAAACCAACGCCCAGCTGACCCGGGTCAGCCTCGCGGTGCAGGACGCCATCAGCGCGGAGGCTAAGAGTACCCTCTTTACCAATATCCAGAAGGTTGTCACCGGCCAGATGACCGCCGAAAAGGCGGTGGCCCTGGCTATCCAGAGAAACGAATAAGTTTTTTACATGTAAAAAACCCCGGAACTGTGGGAACAGTTCCGGGGTGATGGGCTTCTGTCCGGGCATTCATGCGGACTCGATGCGCCCCAGAAGAAAGAAAAAGGAGCGGATACGATGTATCGGGTAGTTCTCATTGACGATGAAAATATCATTGTGGAAGGTCTGCGGCGGGTCATCAAGTGGGCGGACTACGGCTGTGAGGTCGTGGGAACGGCCAGCGGCGCCGAGGAAGGCGCGGCGCTGATCCGGAGACTGCAGCCTCACATTCTGTTCACCGACATCCGGATGCCCGGCGCCGACGGCCTGACCATGCTGGCGGCACTGCGCAGCGAGTTCCCGGACATGCAGGTGACGGTGCTGACCGGCTATCAGGACTTTTCCTATGCCCAACAGGCGATCCGTTTGGGAGTCACCCGGTTTTTGCTGAAGCCCTCCAAAATGGACGAGATCAAGGAAGCGCTTGAGACCATGACCGCCCGCTTGGATGCCCAGTCCCAGATGCGGCATCCCGAGGAAGAGCCGGAGGAGGAGCAGCACGGTGCGGGAAGTTTCATTGTCAACCAGGCGATGGCCTACATCGAGGAGCATTACGCGGAAAAGCTGACCCTCCAGGCGGTGGCGGATTGCTGCTATGTTTCCCAGTGGCACCTGTCGAAGCTGCTGAACCGGCACACGGGCAAGAGCTTTTACGACATCCTCAACACCGTGCGCATCCAGAAGGCCAAGGAGCTGCTGCTTGACCCCAAGCTGAAGATCGGCGAGATCGGCGAGCGGGTTGGCTACGCGGACACGGCGCATTTTGCCAGAACCTTCAAAAAACAGGAGGGCATGAGCGCCAACGAGTACCGCAATACCCTGAAATAGGGGAATTTTGCCTTACCGGGCGGCAGGTTGCTGCCCGGCAATGAAAATAGAGATAGGTCATTATGACTAATAGACGGCGATCGTGTTTGTGCAAAATGTCGAACGCCGTTTTCTCTATTTGTACCGAATTGTTGAAACCCACAAGCAAAAACAAAAAACAACAAGGCCGTCTCATGACAATTCCAGGCTATGCCTGTAAAATATAGATAAATGAAACGACTGCCGGAACGGCAAAACTGTGTATCCTATGAAAGATGGGTGAAAAGCGAATGGCTACAAAAACCTCCGAACGGCTGGAGCCAAGAGTCAAGTCCCCGAGCTGGTTTGAGAAGAACAAGAAAACCTTGGTGCTTCTGACTATGGTTGCTCCCGTGGCGATCTGGCTGCTGCTGCTGCGTTACCTGCCTATGGGCGGTATCGTGCTGGCGTTCAAAAATTACAAGGTCAACCCCCGCAATCCCTCCTTTATCAGCAACTTGATTAACAGTAAGTGGGTGGGATTCAAGAACTTCGAGTTCCTGTTCAAGACCGATTCCGCTTGGGTCATGATCCGCAACACGCTGGCCTACAACATCGTGTTCATCATCCTGGGCGTCATCATCCCGGTGGCCTTCGCCATCATGATGAACGAGATTACCAGAAAGTTCTTCAAGAAGGCTTACCAGACCATGATGTTCTTCCCTTACTTCCTGAGCTGGGTCGTGGTCAGCTACTTCCTCAACGCCTTCCTGGATGCCCAGTACGGTATGATCCCCGCCATGCAGGAAGCCGCGGGACATGCCCGCACCTCCTGGTATACGACCCCCGGCCCCTGGCCGTTCATCCTGACGTTTGCAAACCTCTGGAAGAATGTGGGCTACTCCACAGTCCTGTACCTCGCGGCCATCACCGGCATCGACACCAACCAGTATGAGGCCGCCGCCATCGACGGCGCCACCAAATGGCAGCAGGTGCTGCATGTCACGATTCCCCACCTGCGCACGATGATCGCCATCCTGTTCATCATGAACGTCGGCAAGATCTTCGCTTCTGACTTCGGCCTGTTCTACAATGTTCCCATGCAGAACGGCGCGCTGTTCTCCGTGACCCAGACCATTGATACCTACGTCTACCGTGCCTACATGGCCACCGGTGACCCGGGACAGTCTTCCGCGGCCGGATTGCTGCAAAATGTGCTTGGCTTCATCTGCATCCTGACGGCCAACGGGATCGTCAAGAAGATCGATTCCGAAAGCAGCCTGTTCTAAGGGGGTATTCAAAATGGCTGAAAAGAAGAAAAACCTCCGCCTGAATTGTGTCAGCGTGGGAACCGAAGCGGTCTTCCATGTGCTGATCGGTCTGTTCTCCGTCTGCTGCATCATTCCCTTCATCTTCGTTATCATCATTTCCTTCTCGTCCAAGGAATCCATCACCACCATCGGCTACTCCTTCATGCCTTTGAGCTGGAGCGTGGACGCTTACCAGTACGCGTTCAATAAGCTGCCCCAGATCTGGCGCTCCTACTTCAACTCCATCTACATCACGGTCATCGGCACGGTGCTGAGTACCACGATGTGCGCCATGTACGCCTACGTCCTGTACCGCCCTGACTTCAAGTTCCGCACCTTCTTCAATTTCCTCAGCTTCTTTACCATGATCTTTGGCGGCGGCCTGGTGCCGACCTACATCGTCAGCAAGCAGCTGCTGGGTCTGAGCGAGAACTACGCGGCCTTGATTGTCCCCCTGCTGGTCAGCCCCTTCAACATCATCGTGATGCGCTCCTTCTTTAAGAGCAGCGTCCCCCTGGAGCTGATCGAAGCGGCCACCATTGACGGTAGCGGCGAATATTCCACATTGTTCCGGGTGGTTGTCCCCATCGCCAAGCCCGGCATCGCCACCATTGCCCTGCTGAACGCTCTGGCCTACTGGAACGACTGGTTCAACTCTCTGCTGTACATCCAGCAGAAGAAGGTTTTGCAGCCTCTGCAGGCACTGCTGATGGAACTGCAAAATAACACGGAGTACTTAAACCGTATGGCAGGTATGCTTGGGCCGGACGCCATTGCCGAAGCGGCGAAGATGCCGTCGCAGGCTCTGCGGATGGTTCTGGTCGTGTTCATCGTCGTTCCCATCGCCTGCGCCTACCCCTTCTTCCAGCGCTACATCGTTTCCGGCCTGACGGTCGGCTCCGTGAAGGGCTGA
>CAKTKF010000035.1 GCA_934569215.1 uncultured Oscillospiraceae bacterium | reverse complement strand
GTTTAAGGAGTAAGAAATGATTACAGTAAGCAATCTCGGTATGCAGTTTGGCGGTCAGTGGCTGTTCCAGCACGTTGACCTGCAGTTCCTCCCCGGCAACTGCTATGGCATCATCGGCGCCAACGGCGCGGGCAAGTCCACGTTCCTGCGCATCCTCACAGGAGAGCTGGACTCCACCAACGGCTCCGTCACCATCGACCCCACCAAGCGGGTCTCCGTTCTGAAGCAGAACCAGAACGCCTATGACGACTACACCGTCATGGACACGGTCATCATGGGCAACGCCCACCTGTACGAGGTCATGAAGGAAAAGGACGCCATCTACGAAAAGCCGGACTTCACCGACGAGGACGGCCTGCGGGCTGCCGACCTGGAAGCCGAGTTCGCCGAGCTGGGCGGCTGGGAAGCGGAATCCGACGCCTCCCGCCTGCTGCAGGGTCTGGGCATCGGCACGGAGCTGCACTATGAGCAGATGGCCTCCGTTGACCCCCGTCTCAAGGTGAAAATTTTGCTGGCGCAGGCGCTGTTCGGCAATCCCGACATCGTCATGCTGGACGAGCCCACCAACAACTTAGACATCGAAGCCATCAACTGGCTGGAGGATTTCCTTCTGGACTTCCCTGGCATGGTCATCGCGGTGAGCCATGACCGTCACTTCCTGAACACCGTCTGCACCCACACCGTGGATATCGACTACGGCAAGATCAAGATGTACGTGGGCAACTACGACTTCTGGTACGAGTCCTCTCAGATGGTGCAGGCCATGCTGCGCAACAAGAACAAGCGCAATCAGGAAAAGATCGAAGAATTGCAGCTGTTCATCCAGCGCTTCTCCGCCAACAAGGCCAAGGCCAAGCAGGCCACCGCCCGCCGCAAGCTCTTAGACAAGCTGACCGTGGAGGAAATGCCCTGCTCCACCCGCCGCTATCCCTTCGTGGGCTTCCAGGCCGAGCGGGAGCTGGGCAAGGACGTCCTCACCGTGAAGGACGTGTCCGTCACCGTGGACGGTGTAAAGCTGCTGGACAAGGTGTACTTCTCCGTGAACCGGGGGGACAAGATCGCCTTCGTGGGCGAAAACGAGCTGGCGCAGACCGCCCTGTTCAAGATCCTCATGGGCGAGCTGGAGCCGGACGAGGGCAGCGTCAAGTGGGGCGTGTCCACCATCCGCAGCTATCTGCCCAAGGACAATTCCCCCTACTTTGACGGGAATCAGATGGAGCTGGTAGACTGGCTGCGTCAGTATTCCGCCAAGAAGGACGACGTGTACCTCCGGGGCTTCCTGGGGCGGATGCTGTTCAGCAATGAGGACGTGTTCAAGCCCGTAAACGTCCTCTCCGGCGGCGAAAAGGTGCGGTGCATGCTCAGCCGGATGATGCTTTCCGGCGCGAATGTGGTGCTGCTCGACCAGCCCACCAACCATCTGGACATGGAGTCCATTCAGGCGGTGAACAAGGGTCTGGAAGCCTTCCCCGGCGTGGTACTGCTGGCTTCCCACGACCATGAGCTGCTGACCTCCACCTGTAACCGGGTCATCGCCTTCCAGCCGGACGGCACCATCATCGACAAGTACGGCACCTACGACGATTACCTTGTCTGGATGGCCGAGCGGAAGCAGCAGGGTTAATTTCATCTCAGGAGCATGGAGTAAGATATGGAAAAAATTCTTGATATCATCACCGAAAAAATGGAGCGCGCCTTTGCCGACGCGGGCTACGACGCCTCCTACGGCCGGGTGACGGTCTCCAACCGTCCCGACCTGTGCGAATACCAGTGCAACGGCGCTCTGGCCGCCGCCAAGCAGTACCACTGCGCCCCCATCCAGATCGCGAAAGCGGTGGCGGAAAAGCTGGACGCCGCCGACTATTCCCTGGTGGAGGCCGTCATGCCGGGCTTCATCAATCTGAAGCTCTCCGGGGCGTTCCTGGAAACCTATCTGGAAGCCATGCGCACTGCCCCCGATTTTGGCGTCACGAAAACCGGTGCGGGGAAAACCATTGTGGTGGACTACGGCGGTGCCAACGTGGCGAAGCCCCTGCACATCGGCCACCTTCGCCCCGCCATCATCGGCGAAGCCATGAAGCGGCTGTACGCCTTCTTCGGCTACAACACCATCGGCGACGTGCATCTGGGCGACTGGGGTCTGCAAATGGGTCTGATCATCGCGGAGCTGCAAGACCGTCAGCCGAACCTCCCCTATTTTGACCCTGACTTTACAGGCGAGTACCCCGCCGAGCCGCCCTTCACCCTGTCGGACTTGGAGGAGCTTTACCCCGCCGCCTCCGCCCGGAAGAAGGAAGATGAAGCCTTCGCCCAGCGCGCCCATACCGCGACCTTTGAGTTACAGCAAGGCCGCCGGGGCTACCGCGCCATCTGGCAGCACATCATGAACGTATCCCTGCCCGACCTGCGCCGAATCTACGACAGTCTGGACGTCCACTTTGAAAAGTGGCTGGGAGAAAGCGACGCCGACTCCTACATCCCCGCCATGGTCGCGGAGATGAAAGAAAAGGGCTGCGCCGTTCTCTCCGAGGGCGCGTGGGTCATTCCCGTGGCGGAGGAAACAGACAAGAAGGAGGTTCCCCCCTGCATTCTGGTCAAGTCCGACGGCTCCTCCATCTACGCCACCACCGACCTTGCCACCATGGTTCAGCGGATGCAGGACTGGCACCCCGACAAAATGCTCTACGTCACCGACAAGCGGCAGGCGCTGCACTTTGAACAGGTATTCCGTGCCGCCCGGAAGTGCGGCATCGTCCCCGACACCACCGCTTTGGAGCATATCGGCCACGGCACCATGAACGGCAAGGACGGCAAGCCCTTCAAGACCCGGGACGGCGGCGTTCTCCGTCTGGAGACCCTCATCGCCGATATGACGGCCTTCGTCCGTGCCAAGGTCGTAGAGAACCAGATCGTGGACGCCTCCGAAGTGGACGATACCACCGCGAAAATCGCCCTTGCCGCCCTGAAATACGGCGATCTCAGCAATCAGCCCACCAAGGACTACAACTTCGATCTGGAGCGCTTCGCCGCCTTCGAGGGCAACACCGGCCCCTACATTCTCTACACCATCGTCCGTGTCAAGTCCATTCTGGCGAAATACGGCGATTGGGCGCACCTGCCCATCCAGCCCCCGGCGAACTCCTTCGCCAAAGACCTGATGAACGTCATCACCCGCCTGCAACCCACGCTGGAAACCGCCCTGGCTTCCTCCGCGCCGAACCTGATCTGCGCCTACATCTACGAGCTGGCCGGCGCTGTGAACAAGTTCTACCACGAGACTCCCGTCCTCAAGGAGTCCGACGAAACTATGAAAGCCGGACACATCGCCCTGCTGGCTCTGGCCAAAAACATTCTGGAAACCTGCATCCACATCCTCGGCTTCTCTGCCCCGGAGAAGATGTAAAAATTTTTCCTCACAGCCGTCGGCTGTGAGGGAAATTTAAAGCCTCGCAGAGGAAAGCCGCCCGCAGGCGGCAAATAAAGTTTTAATCATTTTCTGCCGGGGCGTGTACCTGGCAGAAAATACCTTACAGTTTGCGAAGTGTACGCCTTGGCCGCCTATGGCGGCCAAGGCGTGCGCGCAGCAGACTGCAACCTCTTTCTCAAGAAAGGCCAACGGCCTTTCTTGAGAAGCTAAAAACCGCTCTGGTTACCCAGAGCGGTTTTAACTGTTTTCATGAGGGATCAATAGAACTTTCTCTTGTTCTTACGGGCAGCTTCGGACTTCTGCTTCCGCTTCAGGCTGGGGCTGACGTAATGCTCACGCTTCTTGACCTCAGCGATCACGCCTTCCTTGGCACAGCTGCGCTTAAAACGACGCAGAGCACTCTCCAGAGACTCGTTCTCCTTGACGCGAATTTCAGACATTGTTTTCCCTCCCTCCGATGGCATCCGGCTCGATCCAGGATGCTTTCAGGGCCATACCGGCTTGATACATTATAATTGTTCTTTCCCGAATTGTCAAGGAATAATTCTAAAAATTCACAAATTATACCGAACTCCAAAGGAATTCCGAAACCATTCGGGAAATCAGATCACTTGACGATCAGATTGACCAGCTTATTCTTGACCACAATGGTCTTCACGATCTGGCCGCCCTGCTTTTGCAGGAACTTGGCAATTTTTTCGTCCGCCACGGCGTTTGCCACCACTTCCTCGTTGGAAAGGTCGGCATCCATCAGCACTGTGCCGCGCATCTTGCCGTTGACCTGTACCGCGATGTTCACCTCGGCGTCCTTGCACTTTTCCTCGGAATAGGTCGGCCAGCCTTCGTAGGCAATGGTATCGTCATGCCCCAGCAGCTGCCAGATTTCCTCGCCCACGTGAGGCGTGATGCAGGAAAGCATCTTGATGAAGCCCTCGGCATAAGCCTTGGGGCAGCTGCCGTTCTTATAGACCTCGTTGACGAACACCATCATCTGGGCAATGGCCGTGTTGAAGCCCAGCGCCTCAAAGTCGGAGGTGACCTTCTTCACCGTCTGGTGATAGATTTTTGTGAGCTTGCCGTCGTCGGTATCGGTGATGTTCTTCTCCTCGGTGAAGAAGTTCCAGACGCGGTTGATGAACTTCTTTGCGCCTACCACGCCGGTGGTGCTCCAGGGCTTGGATACCTCCAGCGGTCCCATGAACATCTCGTACAGTCGCAGGGTATCCGCACCGTATTCCCGCACCACGTCGCTGGGATTCACCACGAACTCTGGGAAACGCTTGCCCATCTTGATGCCGTTTTCGCCCAGGATCATGCCCTGATGCACCAGCTTCTTGAACGGCTCCTTCACGGGAGATAAGCCCTGATCGTACAGGAAGCGGTTCCAGATTCTCGAATACATCAGGTGACCCACGGCGTGCTCCGGGCCACCAACGTACAGGTCAACGGGCATCCAGTGCTTCGCAAGCTCGGGGTCGCAGAACACCTTGTCGTTCTTGGGGTCAATATAACGGAAATAATACCAGGAGGACCCGGCGCTGCCGGGCATGGTAGAGGTCTCCCGGACGCCGTGAATGCCGTTACGGTCATACTTCTTCCACTCGGTGGCGTTTTCCAGCGGTGCCTGACCGTTGCGTCCCTTGTAATCCTCCAGCTTCGGGAGGATTACCGGCAGCTCTTCGTCCGGCACGAAATAGATTTTTCCATCGTCGGTGTACACGCAGGGAACCGGCTCACCCCAGTATCTCTGGCGTGCGAAGATCCACTCCCGGAAATGGTAGTTGACCTTTCTTCTGGCCACGCCGGCCTTTTCCAGCTTGCAGGTGATGGCCTCCTTGGCCTCCTCCACCGTCAGGCCGGTGAACTCCTCGGAGTTGATGAGCTTGCAGCCCTTGCCCAGATAGTCCTGCTTCTCAAAGGCATGCTCGGACACGTCCGCGCCGTCGATGACCTGGATCATGGGGATGTTATGCACCTGGGCGTACTCAAAGTCGCGCTGGTCGTGGCTGGGAACGGCCATAACCGCGCCGGTGCCGTAGCTCGCCAGAACGAAGTCGCCGATAAACACGGGCACCTGCTTGCCGTTGACGGGATTGATGGCGTAGACGCCTTCCAAGCGGCAGCCGGACTTGGTCTTGTTCAGCTCGGTACGATCCATGTCGCTCTTTTTCACGGACTCGTCGATGTACGATTGAACCGCCTCCTTGTTCTGCACCCGGTCCATCAGGCTCTGCACGATCTTGCCGTCGGGGGCGAGCACCATGAAGGTAATGCCGTAGATGGTCTCGATGCAGGTGGTGTAGATGGAGAATTCGCCGCCGCCCACCAACTTGAAGTCCACCTCCACGCCGGTGGATTTGCCGATCCAGTTGCGCTGGATCTCCTTGGTGGATTCCGGCCAGTCGATCTCGTTGAGACCTTCCAGCAGCTTCTCCGCAAAGGCGGGCTGGTCGATGACCCACTGCATCATGTTCTTCTTGACCACGGGATAGCCGCCCCGCTCGGACTTGCCGTCGATGACCTCGTCGTTGCTGAGCACGGTGCCCAGCTCCTCGCACCAGTTCACGGGCATCTCAATGCGCTTGGCGTAGCCCGCCTCGTAAAGCTTCTTGAAGATCCACTGCGTCCACTTATAGAAGGACGGGTCGGACGTGGCGATCATCTTCGACCAGTCGTAATCGAAGCCAAGCTCCTTCAGCTGGGCGGAGAAGGTCTCGATGTTCTTCTGGGTAAATCCGTTGGGATGATGGCCGGTATTCACGGCGTACTGCTCCGCCGGCAGGCCGAAGGAGTCATAGCCCATAGGGTGCAGCACATTGTAGCCCTGCATCCGCTTCATGCGGGAGACGATATCCGTCGCCGTGTAGCCCTCGGGATGACCCGCGTGCAGGCCGACGCCGGAGGGGTACGGGAACATATCCAGCACATAGTATTTGGGCTTGGAGAAATCCCACACGTCGGTGTAGAAGGTATTATGCTCCTGCCAGTACCTGTGCCACTTGGCCTCAATTTTTGCGTAATCGTAATTCATGCCGAACACACCTCTCAAACCGGCTGCGCTTCGGTCAGCCGGATATATACTAATTCTCTTCGATAACGATATCCCGGATATCCACGGTCTCCGCGTCCGCCCACAGGCGTTCCAAATCGTAGAACCTCCGGGCTTCCTCGGTAAAAACGTGGATGACAATGCTGCCGTAATCCAGCAGCTCCCAGGAATTGCCCCGGTGGCCTTCCCGGCTGAGCATCTGCTCCCCCAGCTGCTCCAGCGTGTACTCGGCATAGTCGCAGAGCGTCTTGACGTGGGTGCTGGAGGTGCCGGTGCAGATCAGAAAGTAATCCGCCAGAGAGCTGACCCGGTCAATTTTCAGCAGCTTGATGTTCTGTCCTTTTTTGGCGTCCAGCGCCTTGGTAACCTCGTAAGCAATTTCTTTTGGGGTTAACATAACTTCTTCCTTTCTACATGGCTTGTGTTTCCTGACGGTTGAGCCACGCCAGCGCGTCCCGGGACTCCGGCGAAACCTCGTTTCCCTGCTCCTTCAGATGCTCCAGCGTCATTTCCAGCCCCAGCTTCAGCGCCGCGGTCAGGTCGGAAAACGCCAGCTCCCGAAGCCGTTCCACCCCGGGAAAGCTTCGGTTCGGCTCCATATAGTCTGCCACATAAATGATGGTTTCCAGCAGATTCATGTCCGCTTTTCCCGTGGTGTGGCTGCGGATGGCAGAAACCACCGCCTCATTTTCCCCGAAAATCCGCTCCGCCACCATGGAACCTGTGAGGGCATGGAGGGTTCTGGGGTATTTTCTTGAAAATTCGCCTAGTATTTTACCATATTCGGCACAGACTGTCAACTGCAGCGGCCCGTCCAGCGCCTTGGTAATGTCGTGGAGAATGCCCGCTCTGGCGGCGTCGGTCACGTCCGCGCCCCATCGCTTGGCCAGCGCCACCGCCGTATCCCGGCAGCCCAAAACATGCGCCACCCGGTTGGGGTTCAGCAGCCGAACGACCACCTGCTCCAACTCCGCCATGGGAAGATTTTTCCACTGGGCGTTCACATCGTACAGCCCGTGTTCCCGAATGTACGCCGCCACGCCCGGGGACAGGAACGGCCCCGCGCAGTGAAACGCCAGCATCCGCCGCAGCTGGGTGGAGGAAATATCGACGACGTCGTTTTCCACCAGCCGGATTTTTGCCCCACGCCGTTCCAGCTTCGCCTGATTCTCCGCGACGGCGGCCTTTTCCCCCTTGCTGCCCCGGTAGAAAACGCCCAGCTCCGCATTCTTCAGAATGTCGTCGGGCTGCTTCCACTGATCGAAGCACAGGAACATATCACTGCCCATCAGCAAAATCAGCTCCGCGTCAGGATAGCGCTTCTTCAGCTCCGATACGGTCTGGAAGGTGTAGCTGACGCCGCCCCGGTTCAGCTCGATGTCCGAAACCTCGGCCTTCGGGCAGTCCGCCGCGGCAATGCGCAGCATTTCGAGGCGCTGCCTTGGGCTGGGTGAATCCTCGGGGATCGCCTTGTGGGGCGCAATACTCGTGGGAATGATCACCAGAGCGTCGAGGTTCAGCGCCGTGACCGCCTGCTTCGCCGCCTGGATATGGCCGATGTGGGGGGGATTGAAGGTTCCGCCATAAATGCCGATTCGTTCCATTTGCACCGCTCCTGTACCTGTTTATCCCGCAAAACGCGAAAGAAAAATACCGTGTTTGCTTTTTATGGCACCGTCTGGGTCACTTCTGCTTTCTCTGCTGCCTCTCCCGGCTCTGCTCAATGGACTTTTCGATGGCCTGTTCCCGGAAATACTGGTTGCGCTGCTCCCGCGCCTGACGGGCGGCCTGACGGCGGGCGCGGACGCCCTTGCCAACGGGGTCGGCCTTGGACTTGGGAGTCTCCTTGTGCTTGGCGCGGCCGGTCTGGTTGCGCTCGGCCTGACATTTTTCGCTGAACCGCCAGATGACGAACTTGGAGCCGACGCAGGAAATGCCGTCGGCGCCGGTGGCCTCGCAGATGGCGTCGGA
>CAKTKF010000034.1 GCA_934569215.1 uncultured Oscillospiraceae bacterium | reverse complement strand
GTTGACAGAAAGACACCTTCGCTCTATGCAGAGATTCCAGGAGCAGGATAAAATCGAAGTTTTTATATCTCATTCTTCCGCCGATTTGGCATTCTCCAGAGCGATTGCTACTGACTTGATGGATGCAGGATTTTCTACGTTTTTGGATGATTGGTCAATAAGCATTGGCGACAGAATTTTTGAAAAGATCAGTACCGGATTGCGGGACAGCAAGGCGCTTATCATGGTAATTTCCGAAGATTATCTGAAATCAGTGTGTTGTTCGGACGAGTGGAGTGCCTTTTATGGGAAGGCGCTTCGCGATCGGTCTTGCGTGATATACCCGATTATTATCGATGACTCTGCCCCTCCGGCATTGATTTCCCAAATAAAATATCTCCGATTCAACGGAGATGGGTATGAATCGGCGCTTTCAGCACTACTAAAGTCTTTGAAAAGGCAATTTGCGAAAAACGTGTGTTGTGACGTTGAAAAGTGAATTTTGTAGAAGTATTCGTATAATTGTTTTCCGGCAGAAAAAACCTGGGACGATGTGTTGTGCGCCCCAGGTTTTTGCATTGGTAGAATCCAATCGACTGCTCAGCCTCTTGGATAACGTTCGTATGGCGCTTTCCTCTGGCGGAAATCTTCGCTTTCTTTCCTGTAGCGTTCGATCAGCGCGTCTGCGTCCCAGTCGGGGCGCTCAAAGTCGCGGTGTCCGGCCAGAAGGGAGAGGAAGGGTCTGCCATCGTCCCGGACGGGGGACAGGAAGTGGAAATCCTCCGGGTACATTCTCCGCAGCAGATCCAGAAGCTTTACGCCCAGGGCTACGGGCTGCAAACGCGTTTCGTCTGTGATGTGCAAATGAATGCCGCCGCACAGGCTGCCTTCGTGCTTGGAGGTCGTGGGGCTGAAATACACCGGCGTGGATTCCACACCCGGACAGCCCAGAGCGTTGAAGGCCTTTGAGAAAGATTCCGCCTTGATGAAGGGCGCGCCGATGATGGCGAAGGGATCGGCGGTTCCCCGGCCTTCGGAGCAGTTGGTTCCCTCAATCAGGCAGGTGCCGGGGTACAGCAGCGCCGTTTCGTAGCGGGGAATGTTCGGGCTGGGCATCACCCAATAATGCCCCCAGTCCCGGAAGGTCATGTCCCGGGTCAGACCGGCGCAGGGAACGACGTGCAGATCGCACTTGCAGCCCAGCTCCTCGTTCATCATCACCGCCAGCTCGCCGCAGGTCAGGCCGTAGCACACGGGAATGGAATAGCCGCCCACAAAGCTGGCTGCCTCCGGCCGCAGCAGGCCGCCCTCCACCCGGTCGCCCAGGGGGTTGGGACGATCCAGCACCACCAGGCGCTTCCCGACAGCGGCGCAGTCCTCCATGCAGTAGCGCAGGGAGGTGAGGAAGGTGTAATACCGACAGCCCACGTCGGCAATGTCGTAGACCAGGGTATCAAACAGCGACAGGGTGTCGGCGGACAGACGCTTGGACGCTTTTGTGTACAGACTGCGCACGGTCAGGCCGGTGTCCTCGTCCACCTCGTCGGCGAATACCGCTCCGGCGGGCTTGTCGCCGCGAACACCGTGCTCCGGCGCCAGCAGAAGCCGCAGATCGCAGCAGCGTTTCAGCGCCTCAAACGTCGGCTCATTGCCGCTGGTGCGCCCGGAAGGGCCGGTGAGCAGTGCCGTGCGCCCGGCAAAGAGATGGGCGAATTCCGCCACGCGGTCAGCACCAAACAAAACCATAGTGTTTCCTCCTTGACGCCCGGCAACATTCCGGGAAATAAATGCTATACTGTATTGTAAGCCGGAATGAATTTTGTGTCAAGAAGATTGGAGGACAAACGAAAGCGGTGAGCTTCCACGGGGAAACTCACCGCTTTTATGATTGAGCTTACGATTTCAGATCGACGGCGCGGTCGAAGAGGTCTTCCACATCCTTGCCGGGGCCTTTCGAGAGAAGGGAAACCACCACGGCGGCCAGCAGACCGGCGGCGAAGCCGGGGACGATCTCGTAGATGTCGGTGGAGGACAGGAACACCAGCCACAGGATATCCACTGCGGCACCGGCGGCAATGCCTGCCACCGTTCCGCCGAAGGTGAGCCGCTTCCAGAACAGGCTCAGCAGAATGACGGGGCCGAAGGCCGCGCCGAAGACGCCCCAGGCGTTTTCCACCAGACCCATGATGGAGCCGGAGTTGGGGTCGGAGGCGATCATCAGCGCGACGACAGCGATGACGATGACCACGATGCGCCCTGCCCAGAGCATTTCGGAGTCGGAAGCCTTCTTGCGGATGACGGGCTTATAGACGTCGCTGGCAAAGGCGGAGGACGCCGCCAGAAGCTGGGAGTCGGCCGTGGACATGGCGGCGGACAAAATCGCGGACAGCAGCAGACCGGATACCAGGGCGGGGAAAATTCTGCGAACCATGGTGATGAACACGGTGGAGGGGTCGTCAATTTCGCCCAGGTACAGACGGCCGGCAACGGCGGTCAGGGCGGACATGATCAGGATGATGGTCGTCCAGGAAATGCCGATGACGCTGGATTTGCGCAGCTCCTTCTCGGATTTCAGGGACATGAACCGGATGATGATGTGGGGCATACCGAAGTAGCCAAGTCCCCAGCCCAGGCCGGAGAGGATGTCCTGGGGGGTGGTGAAGAAGTTGAAGAAGCCCTCGGGCAGGGTCGCGCCGGTTACGGCACCGTCCCCCGCTTTGGCCAGCGCCAGAGCGAACAGGGGGGCGATCAGAAGCGCTGCCAGCATGATCATGCCCTGGAAGAAATCCGTCCAGCACACCGCGCTGAAGCCCCCCAGGAAGGTGTAGGCCACAATGATGAAGGCGGCGATGTACATGGCGACGGTGGGGTCAATGTCCATGACGGTGTTGAACAGGGTGCCGCAGGCTTTGATGGAGGAGGCGGCATAGATGGTGTAGGCCACCAGGAAAATGACGGCGCTGAGGATTTGCAGGGATTTGTTCTTGCTCAGGAACCGGTTGGTCAGGTACTGGGGAATGGTGATGGAGTCGTTGGCCGCGATGGAGAACCGGCGCAGCCGGGGCGCCATGACAATCCAGCTCACGGCGTAGCCGATGCCGAGACCGATGGCGATCCAGGTCTGCCCCATGCCGCTTAAGTAGATGGAGGCGGGAAGCCCCATGAGCACCCAGGCGCTCATGTCGGAGGCGCCGGCGGACAGGGCGGACACCCACGCACCCATGTTGCGGCCGCCGAGGAAGTAGTCCTTTTCACCGGCGCCCTTGGATTTGCTGAAGAAGTACAGGCCGATGGCCACCATGAAAATGAAATAGGCTATAAATACGGAAAGCTCGACATAGTTCACAAAAATCCCTCTCTCTTTCGATACATGAAATAAAATCATGTATCTATGCTTAATAATGATGGATTTATTATACAGAGGTTTCCGGGATTTTGCAACGAAAACTTTCTTCCTGAGTTGTACAAAAAAACGTTGCCAAAGAAAGGAATTGGTGCTATTATACACAAGATATAATGAAAATTCCGCATGAAGAAGGGAAAACCGGCATGAGCCTGAAAAAATATGAAGCATTCGTGCGAACGGTGGAGCTGGGCAGCCTGACCAGGGCGGCGGAAGCCATGGGTTCGACCCAGTCCCGGATCAGCCATGTTTTAAGCACGCTGGAGGAAGAATACGGCTTCGTTCTTCTGCGCCGGAACCGGAGCGGCATCCGGCTGACGGAGGCGGGAGCGATGGTTTTGCCCAAAATGCAGGAGATTTTACAGAAGGATCGGGAGCTGACGGAGCTGATCGGGGACATCCGCAGCGCCGACGCCGGAACCGTCCGGCTGGGAGCCTTTACCAGCGTGGCGGTGCACTGGCTGCCGGGGATGATCCGGACGTTCCAGAGCGCTCACCCCAAGGCCGAGCTGAAAATGTTCAACGGCGACTACCACGACATGGAGCAGTGGCTTCGGGAAGGGGAGGTGGATCTGGGCTTCGTGACCCTGCCCGCCCCGGAGGGGATGCGCACCATCCCCCTGACTCAGGATCCGCTGGTGGCGATCATGCCGAAAAATCACCGGCTGGCGCAGATGGAGGAAATCCCCATTCAGGAGCTGGGGGAGGATCCGTTTATCAGTCTGCTGCAAAGCTCAGCCCACGATATCCACCGGGCGCTGGACAATGCGGGGGTGCGCCCGAACATCAAATTTACCACCAAGGACGACTACGCCATTCTGGCCATGGTGGAGCAGGGGCTGGGCATTTCCATCGTTCCCCAGCTGCTTATCCAGGGGCGGACACAGAATCTGGCGGTTCGCCCGCTGAAGCCCCGGGCAAGCCGGACGATCGCCCTGGCCATCCCGGAGGGGAAGCCCCTGCCCGTGGTCGAGGCCTTCGCCCAAACGGCGGTGGCCTGGGTGAAGGAACAGAGCGGGAAATGACCGCGTTTTGATTGGAGGATACCGAAAATGAATACAATTTCTGCTCCCGAGGGGGATCCCGTTATTTCACAGATTCTGGCGGCCTACGCGCTGCCGGGGACGGTCGCGGAGGTTGCCCGCCATGGCAAGGGGCATATCAATGACACCTTCTGCGTGGTGTGCAAGACCCCGGAGGGCTGCACCGTCCGCTTTATTTTGCAGCGACTGTCTCAGGCCGCGTTTCCCCATCCCGAAGAAGTGATGGAGAATTTTGTGGGCATTACGTCCTATCTGCGCAGGGAAATCCTGGCCGAGGGCGGCGACCCTATGCGGGAGACCTTGAGCTTGGTGAAAACCGGAGACGGCGCTGACTTTGTGACCGATGCCGATGGCAGAGCGTGGCGATTGATGCCCTTTATTGAAAACGCCGACTGCTACCAGTCGGCTACGCCGGAGCTGTTTGCGGCGTCGGGACGGGCGTTCGGGCGGTTCCAGTACATGCTCCGGGATTATCCTGCCCGGACGCTCCATGAGACCATTCCCCATTTCCACGACACCGAAAGCCGCTTTGAGCAGTTTCTTGCCGCGCTGGAAGCCGATAAGATGAACCGGGCAGAGGGGGTATCCCCGGAGATTCAATTTATTTTGCGGCGGAAAGCGGACTGCGGCGTTGCTCTGCGGGCGCTGCGGGAGGGAAAGCTTCCTCTTCGCGTCACCCACAATGACACGAAGCTGAACAACATCCTGATCGACCGGGACACCCATGAGGGCATCTGCATCATCGATCTGGACACCACCATGCCGGGTCTCGCCATCAACGACTTCGGCGACTCCATCCGCTTCGGCGCGAACCACTGCATGGAGGACGAGCAGGACTTGACGAAAGTCAATTTTGACATTTCGCTGTATGAGGTGTTCACCCGGGGCTTCCTGGAGGGGGCGCGGGGCAGCCTGACCTCTGCGGAGCTGGAATATCTGCCCTGGGGCGCCCGGCTGATGACGCTGGAATGCGGCCTTCGCTTCCTGACGGATTATTTGGACGGCGACCATTACTTCCATGTCAGCCACCCCCGGCAGAACCTGGATCGCGCCCGTACCCAGCTGAAGCTGGTGAAGGACATGGAGGAGCAGTTCGACGCCATGGGAGCGGTGGTCGCAAAATATGCGAAATGACGGGAAACCGCGTTAAAAAAAGCCACTTTTTTGGATTGCAATTTCCGACGGGGACGCTATAATGTTTCTTGAAAACGGATGCCAATAAAGCGCATTTTGCGCAGTATATAAAGGAGGATACCACAATGAACATTCTGGTTACCGGCGGCGCCGGATACATCGGCTCCCACACCTGCGTTGAGCTTCTCAACAGCGGATACGATGTGACGGTCATCGACAATTTGTGCAACGCCAACCCCAAGAGCCTGGAACGGGTGGAGGCCATTACCGGCAAAAAGGTCAAATTCTACGAGGGAGACGTCCGGGACGAGGCGCTTCTCCGGAAAATCTTCGGGGAAAATGAGATTTCCGCCGTCATCCACTTTGCGGGTCTGAAGGCCGTGGGGGAATCCGTTGCTCAGCCCTGGCGCTACTACGACAATAACCTCAATACCACCCTGGTGCTGACCAAGGTCATGGCCGACGTGGGCTGCAAGAGGATCATTTTCTCCTCCTCTGCCACCGTCTATTCCGGCGACAACGAGATGCCCCTGCGGGAGACCAGCCGCACCGGCAACTGCACCAACCCCTATGGCTGGACGAAGTACATGACCGAGCAGATCCTCTCTGGCATTGCCTATGCCGACAAGGAGTGGAGCGTTGTGCTTCTGCGCTACTTTAACCCCATCGGCGCTCACGAAAGCGGCATGATCGGCGAAGATCCCCGTGGCATTCCCAACAACCTGATGCCCTACATCACCCAGGTGGCCATCGGCCGCCGGGAGAAGCTCAGCGTCTACGGCAACGACTATCCTACCCCCGACGGTACCGGCGTCCGGGACTACATCCATGTGGTCGACCTTGCCAAGGGACATGTGGCGGCGGTGAAGTACGCCGTTTCCAGCCTGGGCTGCGAGGTGTTCAATCTGGGAACCGGAATCGGCTACAGCGTGCTGGACATGGTTCACGCCTTTGAAAAGGCCAACGGCGTGAAGGTTCCGTACCAGATCGTCGGCCGCCGCCCCGGCGACCTGCCCACCTGCTACGCAGACCCCGCCAAGAGCGCGCGCGTGCTGGGGTGGAAGGCGGAAAAGAATCTGGAAGACATGTGCCGGGACTCCTGGAACTGGCAGTCCAAGAACCCCATGGGGTACGGGGAATAAGAAACAGAAAACACATCGGCCATCCGTTTGGACGGCCGATGTGTTTTTTCGTAGTTTAGATTTCCCGTTTCTTATAAAACCGGACGGAGAGCAGCCAGGAGGCGGCGAAAATGATTAGCGCCAGAACAGGCAGCAGCCAAATGGGGAGGGAGACACCGGATAAGTCCGGCGTGTCCAGAATGGCGGCGAGACCACAGAAAACGCCCACGACGCCGATGAAGACAATGCGCCCCTTCTGTGCGCCAAATTTGAACAGCGGCGGCATGGTCAGCGCGGAGGAGAGCAGGGAGATCATGGCAAGCACGGCCAGTTGGTCAGTCAGGTCGGCCGGATTGAATGCGCCGCTCCGGCAGAGACGGATGACGGCGGCAACGGCGGACAGCAGGAAAATGGTACCGGCGCAGATCAGACTCATGATGTACTTTCCGGAGACATATTGCCGCCGGGTCACCGGGAGCGTGTCGCAATAGGTGAGCCAGTGCTCCGCGTCGTCGTAGGCCAGCAGATTCACCGGCATGACGCTGCTGAGAATGCAGGGATAGTAAATAAAGAATGGCGCATCCCCGTCTGAAGAAAAGACGGAGAAAATGATAAATCCCAACAAAAACAGGGGCATCAGCCGGCAGTAACTCCAAAGCAGGTAAAAATCCTTCCGAAGCAAGCCTTTCATGTCAGTGTTCCTCCTTTGCCATGAAAATGAACAGCTGCTCAATATCCACCGGGCTGAACGTGGGATTTCCGGGGACGCCTGACCGCTTCACCAGAAGCTCACAGCCGAGGGGTGACACCTTTTTGCCGATAATGGCGGAATCGGGGATGGCCGCTGCGTCCTGAGCAGTGCAGTGAAGAACCCCGTATTCCTCCTTCAGCCGGTCTTTTTCCTCGCACAGGATCAGTTTGCCTTTGTGGAGGAAGGCAATGTAGTCGCAGATTTTTTCCAGGTCGCTGACGATGTGGGAGGAGATCAGAATGGCGTGGTTTTCGTCCCGGGTGAATTCGTTGAAAATGTCCATGACCTCGTCCCGGACGACCGGGTCAAGACCGCTGGTGGCCTCGTCCAGAATCAGAAGCCTTGGGTGATGGGACAGGGCGACGGCAATGCCCAGCTTCATTTTCATGCCCCGGGAAAACTCCTTGAATTTCTTGTCCCCGGGGACGGACAGCCGGGTCAGATAGTCGGCAAAGACCGCATCGTCCCAGTTGCGGTAAATACCCCCCATGATCTTGCCTACCTGGCGGGCGGTAAGGCAGGCGGAGATGCCCACCTCGTCCAGCACCACGCCGATCTCTTCCTTGGACGGGCACAGGTTTTCCCGGTTGTCCCGGCCTAAGATGGTGACGGTGCCGCCGTCCCGGGAGATGGTGTTGAGAATGAGCTTAATGGTGGTGCTTTTTCCCGCGCCGTTTTCCCCCACAAGCCCCATAATGCAGCCCCAGGGCAGGGTCAGGTTCAGATGATCCAGGGAAAAACCGGCGTAGTGCTTGGTTAGATCCCGTATTTCCAATGCGTTCATATTCAATCCTCCATGGCGAATTTGACCATATCCAGAATTTCCTGTTCGCTCAGGCCGACAGAGTGGGAAAGACGGACGATCTGGTCAATGTGGTTTTCGATGGCTTTCAGGGTTTCTTCCCGGAGCAGCTCCACATTTTTGGGAGCCACGAAGCAGCCCTTGGCGGCGATGGTGTAGATAAATCCCTCTTTTTCCAGCTCGTCGTAGGCGCGCTTGGTGGTGATCACGCTGATGCGTAAATCCTTGGCGAGATTCCGGATGGAGGGCAGGGCTTCATGCTCCTGAAGCTCGCCGCTGATGATCTGGGCTTTGATCTGGGAGTAGAT
>CAKTKF010000033.1 GCA_934569215.1 uncultured Oscillospiraceae bacterium | reverse complement strand
CCCCGGACAGAGCCGACGGAAACCGAAACGCAGCCCCCGGAGACCACTCTCCCGGAGCCGGAGCATGTGGTGGCCACGGCATCCGTCGGCACCATGGGCGATCTGCTGATGCACAAGCCGGTGTTCGACACCTGCCTGCAAAGCAATGGCAGCTATGATTTCAGTTCCATTTTCCGCTATGTGAAAGATATCGTGTCCGGTCTTGACTATGCCATCGCCAACCTGGAAACCACCTTCGGCGGCGACGATTACCCTTACCAGGGCAACCCTGCCTTCAACTGCCCCGACGCGCTGATCGACAGCGTGGTGGACACGGGCTATGACATGCTGCTCACCGCCAACAACCACGCGGGCGACACCATGGCCTCCGGCATCACCCGCACCATAGAGGTCATCCGGGGCAAGGGGCTGACCGCCCTCGGCTCCCAGCTGAACGCCGACGAGCCGAAGTACGCCGTGGTGGACGTGAATGGCATCAAGATCGGCATGGTGTGCTACACCTGGGCATATGGCAGCAACGGCACCTCCTTCTCCCTCAACGGTCTTACCCCCATCAAGGACGAGGGGCAGATGAACTACTTTCTCAACAATAACCCCGACAAGCTGTACACCGCGTCGGAGCAGATTCTGGAGCAGATGAAGGCGGACGGCGCGGAAGCCACCATGATGTTCATTCACTGGGGCGTGGAATACAATATTAAAGAGAACTCCCTCCAGGACACCATGGCGCAGAAGCTGTGCGACCTGGGCTTTGACGTGATCGTGGGCGGACACCCCCATGTGGTGCAGCCGGTGGATCTTCTCACCAGCACCGTTGACGAGAGCCACAAGACCGTGGTCATCTACTCCCTGGGCAACGCCGTGTCCAACCAGAGAAACGGCTATATTTCCGCCGCGCCCCCCTACTATACGGAGGACGGCATTCTGTTCACCGTCACCTTTGAAAAGTATTCCGACGGCACCGTGTACCTGCAAAGCGTGGAGGCGCTGCCCACCTGGGTGAACATGCGCACCGACGGGGCAAAGCAGTACAACATCCTGCCGCTGGACGAAGAAAAGGAGGATCAGTGGGCGGAGCTTTTCCATCTGAACGACGCCATGCTGTCCTTCGCGAAGAAGTCCATGGAGCGCACGGACTCCATTGTAGGCGCAGGCATGGAAAAGTGCCGGACGTATCTGGAGCAGCAGAAGGCCGACCGGGACGCCTACTATCAGGATCTGGCCATCCATCCGGAAAAGTTCGCCGAAAGCACCGTCCCGGAGGAAACCGCATCCGAAACCGCCCCGGAAACCACCGCCGTTACCGCTCCGGCGGCATAACAAAAATCCCCGAACATGCCGGGTCGCAGCAGACATTCCGTTTGCCGCGACCCGGTTTTTGTCTTCCTGCCCGTCCGCGCCGCAGGGACAGCGGAAAAAGCGAAACTTTCCCGGGAAAAAACGGATAGAATCCATTGACATTGCAAAAATTTACGGTATAGTAGTATCTGTCGTATTTCGGCGTAAACACAAAATAAACAGAAACGGGGGAGGATAATGTCCAAGGAACTCATCAGACTCCAGGACTTGACCATGGAGTTCGACGGGGAGCGTATTCTCGACGGCATCAATCTTTATTTCAACGATCACGAATTCCTCACACTGCTCGGCCCCTCCGGCTGCGGCAAGACCACAACGCTTCGGATCATCGGCGGCTTTCTGACGCCCACCTCCGGCACGGTGACGTTTGACGGGAAGGTCATCAACGACGTTCCGCCCTACAAGCGGCAGATCAACACCGTGTTCCAGCGTTATGCCCTTTTTCCGCACCTGGATGTGTACGACAACATCGCCTTCGGCCTGAAGGTGGCAAAGCTGCCCAAGACCGAGGTTGACCGCAGGGTCAATGAAATGCTGGAGATCGTCAGCCTGAAAGGCTACGAAAACCGCAGCGTGGACAGTCTGTCCGGCGGCCAGCAGCAGCGTGTTGCCATCGCCCGGGCATTGGTCAACCAGCCGAAGGTGCTGCTTCTGGACGAACCCCTGGCGGCGCTGGATCTGCGATTGCGCAAGGACATGCAGATCGAGCTGAAACGCATCCAGCAGACCACCGGCATCACCTTCATCTATGTCACCCACGATCAGGAGGAAGCCCTGACCATGTCCGACACCGTGGTGGTCATGGACAAAGGCCGGATTCAGCAGATCGGCAGACCGGAGGATATCTATAATGAGCCGAAGAACGCCTTTGTGGCAGACTTTATCGGCGAAAGCAACATTTTGGACGGCGTCATGCTGGAAGACTTCAGGGTCCGGTTCTTCGGCCGGGTCTTTGAGTGCGTGGACAAGGGCTTCGCCCCCAACGAGCCGGTGGACGTGGTCATCCGCCCGGAGGACATTGACATCGTGCAGCCCGCGGAGGGTCATCTGGTGGGCACCGTCACGGGCATTACCTTCAAGGGTCTTAACTACGATATCATCGTGGAGTTCAAGGGCTTCAAGTGGCTCATTCAGACCACGGACTACCACGGCGTGGGCGAGACCATCGGCATCCGCCTGAACCCGGAAGACATTCACATCATGCACAAGAGCGAATATTCAGGTCTCTTTGGCGACTACAGCTCCTACTCCGCCGAGTATGACGAGCTGACGGAGGATGCCGAAGATGAAGAAGAATAAGTCTATCTTGCTCAGCACCCCGTATTTGATATGGATGGTGGTATTCACGCTGATCCCTCTGGGTGTGGTGTGCTACTATGCTCTTACCGACCCGTCTACGGGGGAATTCAGCCTTGTGAACCTGCGGGGACTGAACCTGTACTGGGGCGTTCTGTGGCAGTCCATCTTCTATGCGGTGGCGTCGGCCTTTATCTGCCTGCTGCTGGGCTATCCCACAGCCTACTACATCGCCCACCGGAGCCAGACCGCCCAGAAGTTCCTGTATATGCTGGTGATGCTGCCCATGTGCATGAGCTTTCTGCTCCGCACTCTGGCGTGGGTCGGATTGCTGCAGGACACCGGCATCATCAATAATATTCTCGACGCCATCGGCATCGGGCGGCTGCGGCTCATCCGTACCCCCGGCGCGGTCATTCTGGGCATGGTGTATAACTATCTGCCCTATATGATTCTGCCTCTGTACGGCATCATCGTCAAGATCGATCCCCGGCTCATCGAAGCGGCGGAGGACTTGGGCTGCAACAGCACCCAGGTGTTTTCCCGGGTGGTGCTGCCGCTGAGCGTTCCCGGCATTCTCTCCGGCATGACCATGGTGTTTGTCCCGGCGGTGTCCACCTTCTATATCTCCCAGAAGCTGGGCGGTACGGACACGGTACTCATCGGCGACGTGATCGAGCGCCAGTTCAAGCAGGGCAACAACCCCAATCTGGGGGCGGCGCTGAGTCTGGTGCTGATGATTCTGGTATTCATCTGCACCGGCATCATGAACCGCTTCGGCGGCGACAATGAGGAAGGCGGTGTCATCGTATGAAAAGAGCCAACCGCATCCTTACCGTTCTGATTTTCATTTTCCTGTACGTCCCCATGGCGGTGCTCATCGTGGCGTCCTTCAATACAGGCAAGGACGTCACCCAGTTTGAAGGCTTTACCTTGCAGCAGTACGCCCGTCTGTTCCAGGACAGAACGCTTCTAAAGCTGCTGGGGAATTCTCTGCTCGTCTCGATCCTCGCCAGCTTGATTGCCACGGTCTTCGGCACGGTGGCGTCCCTGGGCATTTACAACCTGACCCCCAGGCTGCGCAAGGCCGCCATGACGCTGACCAACATTCCCATGACGAACCCGGATATCGTCACCGGCGTGTCTCTTTCCCTGCTGTTCGTCTTCGTGGGAACCCGGATGCTGGGGCAGCGGAACAGCCTGACCTTCTGGACGCTGCTCATCGCCCACATCACCTTCAATCTCCCCTACGTGATTCTGAACGTCATGCCCAAGCTCAAGCAGACGGACAGCTCTCTCCGGGACGCGGCAATGGATTTGGGCTGCACGCCCATGCAGGCGTTTTTCAAGGTGACGCTCCATGAGATCGCCCCCGGCATCGTGTCCGGCGCCATCATGGCCTTTACCATGAGCCTGGACGATTTCGTCATCAGCTATTTTGTCAGCGGGCTGGACTTCGTGACCCTTCCCGTGGAGATCTATTCCTACACGAAAAAGCCCCTCCATCCGAAAATTTACGCCCTGTTCACCCTGCTATTCCTGCTGATTCTGGTGCTGATGGTCACCATGAACCTCATTCAGCTCCGCGGGGACAGAAAACGAGCCGCTGCCCACAGCGGGGTATAAAGGAGAATTATCATGAAAAAAGTAATTTGCGTTGTCCTTTCCGTCTTGCTTGCCGTAAGCTGCCTGGCCGGGCTTTCCGGCTGCGGCAGCAGTGAAAAAACCACCCTGTACGTTTACAACTGGGGGCAGTACATCTCCGAGGGCGACGACGGCTCTCTGGATGTGATCGCCGCCTTTGAGGAAGCCTACCCCAACATCCGCGTACAGTATTCCACCTACGACTCCAACGAGATCATGTACTCCAAGCTGTCCAACGGCGGCATCACCGTGGACGTGATCATTCCCTCCGACTACATGATCGGCCGGATGGTGCAGGAGGGTATGCTGGAGGAGCTAAACTTTGACAACATCCCCAACTACCAGTATATCGACGACTCCTTCAAGAACACTTCCTACGACCCGGAGAACAAATACTCCGTCCCCTACACCTGGGGTACCGTGGGCATCATCTACAACACCAAGTACGTGGATGAAGCCGACGTCACCGGCTGGGAGCTGCTGTGGAACGAGAAGTACGCCGGAAAGATCCTGATGTTCGACAACTCCCGGGACGCCTTCGGCATTGCCGAGTACCTGCTGGGCTACGACGTGAACACCACCGACGAGACCGAGCTTCAGGATTGCGCCGCCAAGCTGGCGGAGCAGAAGCCCGTGGTGCAGCAGTACGTCATGGATCAGATTTTTGACGCCATGGAAAACGAGGAGGCCTGGATCGCCCCCTACTACGCCGGCGACTATCTGACCATGGTGGAGGAGAACCCCGATCTGGCCTTCTACCGTCCCACGGCTCAGGGCTACAACATGTTCATCGACGCCATGTGCATCCCCACCTGCTGCCAGGAGAAGGAAGCGGCGGAGACCTTCATCAACTTCCTGTGCAGCCCGGGGATTTCCTCCGCCAACATGGCGTTTTTGGGCTACAGCGTCCCTTCCACCGCGGCGAAGGAGCTGATGGATCCGGAGGTCGCAAACAGTGACGTGGCCTACCCCGACGCGGATACCCTGGCCACCGGCACCAGCTTCAACTTCCTGCCCGAGGAGACCTCCCGGTATATGGAAAGCCTGTTCATGGAAGTCCGCAACGGTTGATTGTCTTTTGACCTGCTGAAAAAGTGCGCAAAAACAGGAAAATTCCCGTCCGCGAATTGCGGACGGGATTTTCTGTTCTCGGTTAAATCGCATTCCCCGGCTTCACGGGCTGGCCAAGCTCACTTTGTATCGGGCGTACCATGCAGAACTGTTTCAGATGAAAATGCTTTTCCAGAACCTCGTAAACTTCAAACCCAAACTGCCGGTAAAGCGTGACGTTATTAGGGTTGTGGGTCTCCAGGGACATCATCATGTGATGCTTGTCCGCGTAATCCACCGCCGCCTTCAGCAGCTTCACCGCAATGCCATGATGCTGCATCTGGGGGTCTACCGCCAAATAGATCACGTGGAGCCGGTTGTCCTCGTGGAGCTGGGTCGTCCAGTGGGAGTTCAGATAATCCCGGGCGGCAAAAAAGTGGAACAGAGTTTTCAGGGACGGGTCTTCCTTGATAAGCCATGCGTCCGTCTGCAATTCCGCTTCCAGCTCCGTGAAGTAGTATTGGAGAAAATGGTACGGCTCGGCCTCGTCGGAGACCACCAGAAGGCCGTTTAAGTCTGGGCTGTCGGCAAAAATGTCGCAGTTCTTGTAAAATTCCTCCATGTCGCAGGCAAACAGCTTCGGCAAAAGCCGCTTGCGGACGTCCTCGTTGGGAATCAGGGTCTCATACAGCGGGTCGGAGGCAAAGCACTTGTTCAGCAGCGCCTGCAGCCGGGGGAGGTCTTCCTTGGTAACTTTGTATAATTCGCTTTCCATATATTCGTTCCTTTATCTTGGGAGGCAGTCGCGGAGCATCCGCTTCATTTCCTCCACACTGATGTTCAGACTGCCCACCAAATCCCGGTAGGCGCCCTCCTGGGCGGCGGCTGCGCCCTGCAGGAAGGCCGCTTCCGAAGTGTAGTCCGTAATGCCCCGGGCTTTCTTTTCCAGCAGGCTCTTCACCGTGGCATAGAGGTTGATATACCCTACGATCCGGCGGTAGCCCCATTTCAGGCGTTCCTTGGGCTGGGAAAATACATACTGGGTAAAATGGCGGTACACCCGCTGCTCAAACAGGAAGGCATAGCGGTTGTTGTCGATCTCGTAGAGCTTCCGCAGTGCCGCGGAGAGATTTCCTTCCGTCAGACTGTCCGCCGCGCCGTGGAGCAGCTCCAGGCTTTGCTGCAAGCTTTCCTGGGGAAACTGGACGTTGCCGTACCAGTCGATGCGGACAAAGGTGTCCTGGGTGCGCTGGAACAAATCCAGCAGCTGCCGCTCCAATCGACCGGCGTCCTCGCCGGGTGCCTGCCCCCGGTTGATGGCCGCGGCATGGTCGTAAACCTGCTGGGCAAGCGCCGCCGCTTCGTCCAGCGCCTGGGCAAGGCTCTCGCCGTCGGCCTCCGTCCGGGCGCACCAGTCCAAGTCCAGCGCCTCCTTGGCCTTTTGGAAGGTTCCGGCAAAGTTCAGTGGCACAACCCTGGTTCTGTCGATGGCCATCAGCAGCAGTCCGAACAGCTCGTGGTGGAGGCGGTACACGTCCTCGTCATAGTAGGTGTCGTTGTCGAACTGGGAATGGTAGTGGGTCTCCATGAAGCTGCCGCCGGTGAAATCGTTGACCATGGATGGAATGCCCGCGATGGCGATGGAAAAATCGTCCGACCATGTCTCGATGGGGGCGGTGATCCGGGTCTCCTCCGGGTAGCCCTGGGTCAGCTCCGGGAGATTTTCCAGGAATTCTTCCAGAAAATCCACATATTCGTAGGTGCTGCGGATCCGCGCCCTGGTGCCGTGGGCAAGGGCGGGCAGCTCAAAATTCATATTGGCAATGACCTGCCCCCGCCACTCGGGATGTACGGTGAACACCTGCTCGTAAGCCCCGGTTGACCAGTCGAACTGGGAATCCGCCACGCCCCATTCCTCTGACGCCATGGCGCAGAAAAGGATGGTGTTCTCCGGCTGCCAGCCGGTCTCTACCAGCGCCTTGCCCATGCCCAGCATCATGGAAATGGCGGTGTTGTCGTCCTGAAACCCGTCAAAATAGGAGTCATAGTGGGCGGACAGCATGATCTTCCGGTCGGGGTTCCGGCCGGTCAGCTCGCCGATGATGTTGTAGGTGGTGCGGTCGCGCTCCACACGGGTGCAGGCGTCCAGGGTGACGGACACCGACACGCCGGGCGCAAGCAACTCCTTCAGCGCTGCGGCGTCCTTCCGGGAAATGGAAAAGGCGGCAGCCTCGGGAGGGCCTGCAATGTCCTGGGCGTTCAGCGCGGCGTCGTCCACCTCGCCATAGCCCCCGGTCTGCACGGCGATCAGCGCCGCCGCGCCCTTGAGATACGCCTGGTACACGGGGTAGTTGATCCACCATTCGTTTCTCTGGTTGATCTCCACCAGCACCAGCTTGCCGGTAACGTCCAGCCCCTCATAATCCGCTTCCGTACCCTTGCCCGCATAGACCAGCTCATAGGCCGTAGGGCCGTCCGTGACGAAATTCGTCTGATACGCGCCCAGCTGGACATGGCGTTCCTGCCCCTCCGCGTCGGTGAAGGACAGCTCCGCTTTCTCAAATTCCCAGGCGTCCACGGTGATGGTGTCCTTCCACACTTTGGAAAAGCCGATTTTCTTCATCTCCGCCGCCAGCATATCTCCGGTGGCGATCTCCGCCGGGGAGCCTGCGGTGCGGTAGCCCAGCACGGGGTTGGTGCGGTAACTTTCCATCCGCTTTGCAAGGCGGTAGGAATAGCCGATGTCCAGCTTTTCCAGATACCGCTGCGCTTGACTTGCCAAGGTCATCATCTCCTGTTTTCCCGCTTTTGGGAATTGTAGCATACTTAAAAGGCGTTGTACAGTGCCAATTTGTCTAAAAAACGCGGCTTTGAAGCCGCGTTTTTTTCGTTAACTTTCAAGAGCCTGCAACCGTCCCTGAATGATCTTCCCCACGGTCTGGGCAAACCAGCCCACGGAGGGAAGCCTTACCACATCCCGGCCGTAAATGGTGCGGGCGCTGCTTAGATCGCCCTCCCGGCCGGAGAACAGGCACAGCGGTGGATTGCCATGCCTGCGCAGCATCGTTGCCTCCTCGGCGGCGTCAGCCACGGCGGGCTTGCCGCTGTAGTCCCGGCTAAAAAACTGATTCCCAGTTCCGGGGAGGCGGGTATCGTCGTTGGGATTCGCGTCGGTGAGGATCAGCAAAAGCCGCTGCTGCTCTCCCGACCGACGCAGAAGCCAGTCCACTGCCCGCAGGGCAAGGCCGTCCCGGTTCCACCCGGCGGCGGCGAACTCGAAAATCCGGTTGTTGCCCTGATTTTCCCGGTAATCCCGGTACTCCCGCAGAACGGTACAGCCGCTGACGGAACAGAAGGACAACACCCGGACGGGGATCGCGCACCGGGTCAGCGCTTCGGCCAGAATGTAGCCTTGCGTCGCCAGCTGCTCCTGCCGCCGGTTCTGGGAGG
>CAKTKF010000032.1 GCA_934569215.1 uncultured Oscillospiraceae bacterium | reverse complement strand
GCTTCAATGGCAATGTCCTTCTGAAGACCATCGAGGGGACTGCCATGTTCATGGGCAGCCTGATGAAGAAAATGTTTAAGAAAAATCTGCTCAGCAAGCTGGGCTACCTTCTGTGCGCCTCCGGGGTCAAAGACCTGATGAAGATGCTGGACTACCGGGAGATCGGCGGCACGCCGTTCCTTGGCATCCGCAAGCCGGTCATCAAGGCTCACGGCGCTTCTGATGTGCTTGCCTTCCGCAATGCGGTGAAGCAGGCGGCGGACGTGGCCGCGTCGGACATCACCGGGGAGCTGGGAGAAAATTTGCAGCGGCTGGCAGCCCAAAAAGAGAAGGTGACGGAGCATGATTAAGGATCTGGAGGCCGTCATCGGCTACCGATTCCGGAATATTTCCCTTTTGCAGAACGCGCTGACCCATTCCTCCTACGCAAACGAGCGCTGGCACAACAGCTTGCTCAGCAACGAGCGGCTGGAATTCCTGGGGGACAGCGTGCTGGGAATGCTGGTGGCGGAGTATCTCTACCGCAATTTCCCCAATCGCCCGGAGGGCGAGCTGACCCGGATGCGGGCGGACATGGTCTGCGAGACCACCCTGGCAAACGCTGCCAACCGCATCGGCCTTGGAAACCATCTGCTCCTTGGCCACGGCGAGGAGCAGGGGGGCGGACGGAGCCGGGACTCCATTCTGGCGGACGCCATGGAGTCGGTGATCGCTGCCTGCTTCCTGGACGGCGGTCTGGAAGCGGCGCTGCAGGTGGTCAGGACGTTCATTCTGGTGGAGGTGCCGGTGACCAAGCTGCACAACGCGGACTACAAAACCGAGCTGCAGGAGCTGGTGCAGCAGAAGAAAAACCAGGTGCTGGCCTATGACCTGATAGGGCAGTCCGGCCCCGACCACGACAAGCAGTTTTTTGTGGAGGTCTCCCTCAACGGCGCGATCGTGGGCAAGGGCATCGGCAGCAGCAAAAAAAGGGCAGAGCAGGACGCCGCCCGCTGCGCCATCGAAAATCTTTTCCCGGACAAAGCGTAAAATGTCGAAACGACGCGGCCGCAAGGCCGCGTCGTTTTCCTATACGGGCAAAAACAGCTTATTAAGAGACGTTGTAACGGCAAAACTTTCCCTTGCTGTATTCGACATATTGTGTTATAATAAAATGAACTATGCAGACAAAACAAAGTACCCGCAGACGGCTGCCTGCGGTAAAATACAGGATGTGAACAAAATGGGTTCCCGAAAGCCGATGAAACTGAATCTGGGCATGGCACCGAAGGTCATTTTGATTATGCTGCTGGACGTGCTTGCCACCGCCGTCTCCTTCTTCCTGGGGCTGTGGTTCCGGTATGATTTTTCCTTTGCCGAAATTCGCCCCGTCCATTTGGATGGCTTTCTGTCCGCCATCGGCCCCTGGTGCGTGATTACGCTTCTGGTGTTCTGGATTTTCCGGCTGTATAACTCCATCTGGGCCTTCGTCAGTACGCCGGAGGTGTTCCGCATTACCGGCGCGTATGCGGTGCTGGGCGTGATCGGCGTGCTGGTGTTCCACTTTGACGGCAATCTGATGCCCCGCTCCAGCATGGTGGTGGGGTTCCTGTTCAGCTTCGTCAGCACCGTAGCCATCCGGTTTTCCTATCGGCTGCTCCGGACGGCGCAGCGGCGCATCAGCCACTTCACCCACGCCAACGGCGTGAAAAACGTCATGCTGATCGGCGCAGGGGATGCCGGACGAGCGCTGGCCGTGGAGTTTACCAACAGCGACCATATCAAGGATCACCTGTCCTGCGTCATTGACGACAACCCGGTGAAATGGAACAAGCAGCTGTGCGGCGTTCCCATTGTGGGCGGCCGTCAGGACATTGCCACGGCTGTGAAAAAGTACAAGATCAGCAAGATCATCTTCGCCATTCCCAACTGCACCGCAAGATCCCGGAAGGAGATCCTGGACATCTGCGCCACCACCGGCTGTGAGGTGCAGATGCTTCCCGGCATTTTCCAGATGGTCAACGGGGAGGTCAGCGTCAGCAAGCTGCGCAAGGTCGATCCCCAGGATCTGCTGGGGCGGGAGCCGATCAAGGTCAACTTAGACGAAATCGTGGGCTATATCTCCGGCAAGGTGGTGCTGGTCACCGGCGGCGGCGGCAGCATCGGCAGCGAGCTGTGCCGTCAGATTGCCCACGCGAAGCCGAAGCAGCTCATTATTCTGGATATTTACGAAAATAATGCCTATGATATTCAAATGGAGCTGCACCGCACCCATCCGGAACTGAACCTGGAGGTCATCATCGGCTCTGTCCGCGACGCGACCCGGCTTGACCATGTGATGTCAGTCTACCGGCCGGAGCTTGTGTTCCACGCGGCGGCGCATAAACACGTCCCTCTGATGGAGGAAAGCCCCAACGAGGCCATCAAAAATAACGTCATCGGCACCTACAAGCTGGCGAAAGCCGCCGCGAAGTACGGTGTCAAGCGGTTCGTGCAGATTTCCACAGACAAGGCCGTGAACCCCACCAACATCATGGGTGCGTCCAAGCGCCTGTGCGAGATGGTGGTGCAGATGATGAACCGGGAGTCCAGGACGGAATTCGTGGCGGTGCGCTTCGGCAACGTCCTGGGCAGCAACGGCAGCGTCATTCCGCTCTTTAAGAAGCAGATCGAGGCCGGCGGCCCCGTGACCGTCACCCATCCCGACATCATCCGGTATTTCATGACCATCCCCGAGGCGGTGAGCCTGGTGCTTCAGGCGGGATACTATGCCAAGGGCGGCGAAATTTTCATCCTGGATATGGGCGAGCCGGTGAAGATCGACACCATGGCGCGGAACATGATCCGCCTGTCCGGCTACGAGCCGGATGTGGACATCAGAATCGAGTATACCGGTCTCAGACCGGGGGAGAAGCTCTATGAGGAGCTGCTGATGAAGGAAGAGGGAATGCAGGAGACTGCCAACAAGCTCATTCACATCGGCAAGCCCATCGAAATGGACGACGCGCTGCTGGAGCAGCAGCTGCGGCGGCTGGACGAAGCCAGCCGGGAAGAAAGGGAAGACATCAAGGACATCGTCGCGGAGATTGTGCCTACTTACAAACGCGAGTGTAAGGTCTGACCAAACGAAATAAGAGAAAATGAGGAAAGCGGAATGTACCGAACGTTTTTCAAACGCCTGCTGGATATTATTTTGTCCGGCTGCGCCATCGTGATATTGTCGCCGCTGCTGCTGATCATTGCCGTCGCCATCAAGATCGACGATCCCGGCCCGGTGCTGTTCCGCCAGAAGCGGGTGGGCATTCACAAGACCCATTTTTCCATCATGAAATTCCGCACCATGAAAATGGACACGCCCAAGGATACGCCCACCCATCTGCTGGAAAACCCAGAGCAGTATATCACGAAGGTGGGAAAATTCCTGCGGAAGTCCTCCCTGGACGAGCTGCCCCAGATTTTTCAGATTTTCACGGGAAAAATGTCCATCATCGGCCCCCGGCCTGCCCTGTGGAACCAGTTTGATCTGATTGCCGAGCGGGACAAATACGGCGCCAACGACGTGCGCCCGGGTCTCACGGGCTGGGCGCAGATCAACGGGCGGGACGAGCTGCCCATTGACGTAAAAGCCCGGTTCGACGGGAAATATGTGGAAAAGCTGAGCTTTTTCTTTGACTGCAAATGCTTCTTCGGCACCATCGTTTCCGTGCTGAAGCACGACGGCGTGGTGGAGGGCGGCACCGGCCGGCTGGAAAAGGAGAAAAAGGGATGAAGAGCATTCTCATCACCGGCGCCGGAAGCTATATCGGGGGTTCCCTGGAAAACTATTTGAAGCAGTGGCCGGAAAGCTACCGGGTGGATTCCCTGGATATGCGGGGAAGCGACTGGGAGAGTCATTCCTTCCGCAGCTACGACGCGGTGTTTCACGTGGCGGGGCTGGTGCATCAGCCGGACAGCAAAAATGACCCGGCACGCTCTGACCTGTACGATCAGGTCAACCACATCCTCGCGGTGCGGACGGCGGAAAAGGCCAAGGCCGACGGCGTGGGGCAATTTCTGTTTATGAGCTCGGAGAGCGTGTACGGCCTGACCGCGCCCATCGGCAAGACGGTGGTCATCACGAAGGACACGCCGCTGCACCCCACAGACAACTACGGCGTCAGCAAGGCCAAGGCGGAAGCGGGCTTGCAGGCACTGGCGGACGATGCTTTCAAGGTCGCAATTCTCCGCCCGCCCATGATCTACGGCAAGGGCTGCAAGGGCAATTACGTGACCATGGCGAAGCTGGCGAAAAAGCTGCCGGTTTTTCCCTATGTTGCAAACCAGCGCTCCATGCTGTATATCGAGAATCTGACGGAGTTCGTCCGGCTGCTCATTGACGACGAGGCCGCGGGCATTTTCTGCCCGCAAAACAACGAATACACCAACACCAGCGACATGGTCAACTGGATTGCCCACGCAAACGGAAAGGGCATCCTGATGGTGAAGGGCTTTACCTGGGCGCTGAAGCTGCTGCGGTTTTGTTCGCCCGCGGTGGACAAGGCTTTTGGCAGCCTGTGCTACGATCATGCGCTGAGCGCATACAGCCGGGACTACTGCGTGAAAACTTTGGAGCAGTCCATTCTGGAGACGGAAAAAACCTGATTTTTTAGAAGGGAAAGAGGGCGAATGGATTGAAAAAGAAACGGGATATCCTGTTTTTGTGCCAGTTTTTTTATCCCGAATATATTTCCTCCGCCCAGCTGCCCTATGATACGGTGCTGGCGCTTCGGGACGCCGGATTTTCCGTGGGCGCGCTGTGCGGCTACCCACGGGAATACGCCGAGGGCGGGAAAGTCCCCACGAAAGAGGATACAAATGGCATCCGCATTCACCGCCTGAAGTACATCCAGACAGGCCGGTCGGGCTTCCTCGGCCGGATCGTCAACTACTTTTCCTTTACCTTTCATGTGCTGCTGCATCTGCCGGAGATCGCAAAATACCGGGCAGTGGTGGTGTATTCCAATCCGCCGATTCTGCCCTGGATCGCCTCCTGGGCGAAATCGCTGTTTGGCACGAAGCTGGTGTTCGTGTCCTACGACCTCTATCCGGAGGTGGCCACGGTGACGGACACCCTCCGGGAGGGCAGCATGATCTGCAGGCTGATGAACCACATCAACAAGTGCGTGTTCCGCCGGGCAGACCGGGTGGTGGCGCTGTCGTCGGAGCAGCGAGACTGCATTCTCCGAACCCGAGACGCCGCCGACAAGCTTGTGACGGTGATCCCCAACTGGTACCGGGACGAGGGCGGTCTGCGTGACCGGGAGGAAAACCGATTCCGGGAATTGACGGCGGGACGGTTCGTGGTGTCCTATTTCGGGAACATGGGTACCATGCAGGATATGGACACCATCCTGGGCGCCATCCGGGCGCTGGGGAAGGAGAAGGATATTTTCTTCCTCTTTGCCGGACACGGCAATAAAATGGAGAAGCTGCGGGAGATCATTGCCAGCGAGGGCATTGAAAATGTCCGGATTTTCAGCTTCCTTCACGGTCAGGATTTTCAGGACGCGCTGGCGGTAAGCGACTGCGCGCTGGTTTCTCTGGAAAAGGGCGCCACGGGGCTTTGCGTTCCCAGCAAGACCTACAGCTACATGATGCGGGGAATCCCCCTGCTTGCCGTTATGGACGAGTGCGACATCGTCCGGGATATTCAGTCCGGCGCGGGGCTTTGGGTGCGCAACGGCGAAAGCCAGCGCCTGGCCGAGGCCGTCCGCTTCCTGCGGGACAACCCGGAGAAAGCCCGGGACATGCGCAGAAAATGCCGGGAGCTGTATCTGCAAAAGTATACCACCGAAATTTGCACGGGGAAATATGTATCTCTTTTCCGGGAACTTCTACACCCGGAAACAGGGGAGGAGAATAGAATATGAGTATTTTTGCCAACAAAACGCTGATGATCACAGGCGGCACCGGTTCCTTCGGAAACGCGGTGCTGAACCGCTTTCTGGATACGGACATCCAGGAAATCCGGATTTTCTCGCGGGACGAGAAAAAGCAGGACGACATGCGCCATGAATTCCAGGCGAAAATGCCGGAGGCGGCGGGGAAGATCAAGTTCTTCATCGGCGACGTCCGGGATCTGGCCTCCGTGAAGAACGCCATGCACGGCGTAGATTACATCTTTCATGCCGCCGCCCTCAAGCAGGTGCCGTCCTGTGAGTTTTTCCCCATGGAGGCGGTGAAAACCAACGTATTCGGAACCGACAACGTGCTGACCGCCGCCATTGACGCGGGGGTCAAGGCCGTCATCTGCCTGTCCACGGACAAGGCTGCCTACCCCGTCAACGCCATGGGCACCTCCAAGGCCATGATGGAGAAGGTTATCGTCGCCAAATCCCGGACGGTTTCTCCGGAAAAGACCAAAATCTGCTGCACCCGCTACGGCAACGTCATGTGCTCCCGGGGCAGCGTCATCCCGCTGTGGATTGACCAGATCAAGGCGGGCAACCCCATCACCATCACCGAGCCGAACATGACCCGGTTCATTATGTCTCTGGAGGAAGCGGTGGACTTGGTGCTGTTTGCTTTCCGGAACGGCATCAGCGGGGACATTCTGGTGCAGAAGGCTCCGGCGTGTACCATTGAGACCCTGGCCAAGGCCGTCACCGGCCTGTTCGCCCCCGGCCACGAGATCAAGGTCATCGGCATCCGTCACGGCGAAAAAATGTACGAGACGCTGCTGACCAACGAGGAATGCGCCCACGCCATTGACCTGGGCAATTTCTACCGCGTCCCCTGCGACAAGCGGGACCTGAACTACGACAAATATTTCAAGGACGGCGACACCCAGCGCAACGTCCTCACGGAGTTCAACAGCAACAACACGGAGCTGCTGAACGTAGAGCAGGTGCAGCAGAAGCTTTTGAGCCTGAGCTACATCCGGGAAGAGCTGGAAGCTATGAAAAACAAGTAACGAAAGGTGAGCTGGCATGAACATTCTGATTACCGGCGCGGCCGGATTTGTGGGCAAAAACCTGACGGCGGCGCTGGAGTGCATCCGGGACGGCCGCGACAAGACCCATCCGGGGCTTGCGGTGGGGGAGCTGTACCTTTACGACATCGACTCTGACCCGGCGCTTCTGGAAACGGCCTGCCAGAAGGCGGACTTCGTGTTCAACCTTGCCGGCGTCAACCGCCCGAAAAATCAGGAAGAATTCATGCAGGGAAATTTCGGCTTCGCCTCCACGCTGCTGGACACGCTGAAAAAGCACCATAACACCTGCCCCGTGATGCTGTCGTCCTCCATTCAGGCGACCATGGTGGGTCGCTATGCGGGCAGCGAGTACGGCAAGAGCAAAAAGGCGGGGGAGGAGCTGTTTTTCTCCTACGCCGCCGAGACCGGGGCGAAGGTGCTGGTGTACCGCTTCCCCAACCTGTTCGGAAAATGGTGCCGCCCCAACTACAATTCCGCTGTGGCCACCTTCTGCCACAACTATGCCCACGACCTGCCCATCACGGTAAGCGACCCCGGCGTGGAGCTGGAGCTGCTGTACATCGACGATTTAGTGGATGAGATGATCGCGGCGCTGGAGGGCAGGGAACATCACTGTGAATTTGAGGGCGTGGATACGGTTCTGACGCAGACCGGGCGCTACTGCGCCGCGCCTGTCACCCACCGGGCGACCCTGGGGCAGATCGTGGCGCTGCTGGACAGCTTCAAGGCGCAGCCCCAGACCCTTCTGATGCCGGAAATTCCGGCGGGCAGCTTCGCCAAAAAGCTGTATTCTACCTATCTTTCCTATCTGCCCAAGGAAAAGGCGGCGTTCCCCCTGAAAATGAACGTTGACGCCCGGGGCAGCTTCACGGAGCTTCTGAAAACGGCGAACTGCGGCCAGTTCAGCGTGAACATCGGCAAGCCTGGTGTGACCAAGGGGCAGCACTGGCACAACACCAAGTGGGAATTTTTCATCGTGGTGTCCGGCCATGGCCTGATACAGCAGCGGAAGATTGGCACCGAGGAAGTGCTGAATTTCGAGGTTTCCGGCGAAAAAATCGAGGCCGTTCACATGATTCCTGGGTATACCCACAACATTATCAACCTGAGCGAAACGGAAGACTTGGTGACGCTCATGTGGGCGAACGAGTGCTTTGACCCGAAAAAGCCGGATACATTCTTTGAGGTGGTTTGACATGGAAATGAAGCTGGACTATTCCGACGTGGCGTTCCGCAATGACGGAAAATTGAAGCTGCTGATCATTGTAGGCACCCGCCCGGAGATCATTCGTCTGGCGGCGGTCATCAACAAGTGCCGCAAATATTTTGACTGTATTCTTGCCCACACGGGGCAGAATTACGACTACAATCTGAACGGAATTTTCTTCCGGGATTTGGGACTTGCCGACCCGGATGTGTATATGAACGCGGTGGGCGACGACCTGGGCGCCACCGTTGGCAACATCATCAACTGCGCCTACAAGCTGATGACGGCCATTCAGCCGGACGCCATGCTGATTCTGGGGGACACCAATTCCTGCCTGTCCGCCATTGCGGCCAAGCGGCTGCACATTCCCATTTTCCACATGGAGGCGGGAAACCGCTGCAAGGACGAGTGCCTGCCGGAGGAGACCAACCGCCGGATCGTGGACATCATCTCCGACGTGAATCTGGCTTACTCTGAGCACGCGAGAAGATACCTCCACGAGTGCGGCCTGCCCAAGGAGCGCACCTATGTTACCGGCTCGCCCATGGCGGAGGTGCTCCACGCCAACTTAAACGCCATCGAGGCCTCCGACATCCACCGGCGGCTGGGTCTGACCAAGGGGGAGTACATTCTGCTCTCC
>CAKTKF010000031.1 GCA_934569215.1 uncultured Oscillospiraceae bacterium | reverse complement strand
GCGGTATTCTTGACCGCGTGGGAGTGCACCACGTCCAGCAGCACCCGAATGCCCATGGCATGTGCCTTGTTCACCAGGTATTTCAGTTCCTCCGGCCTTCCGAACCAGGAGGAAGCGGCAAAGAAATTGCTCACCTGATAGCCGAAGGAGCCGTAATAGGGATGCTCCATAATGGCCATCAGCTGCACGGTATTGTAGCCCGCCTTGTGGATGCGGGGCAGGATATAATCGGCAAATTCCCGGTAGGAGCTGACCTTGCCCTCTTCCTGCGCCATGCCCACGTGGGCTTCGTAGATATACAGCTCGTCCTCGCCCACGAAATCCTTATCCGTCCAGGGAAAGGTCTTCCGGTCGTCCACCACCTCGCACTCGAAGGTGATGGTCTGCTTGTTCTGCACCACCCGGCGGGCATACAGAGGGATGTGCTCCGTGCGGGTCAGGTTGGCATCCACCACGGTTTTGACCTTGCAGCCGTCCCACAGGGCATTGTCCCCGGGGAGATACAGCTCCCAGCTGCCGTTGCCTAAGTTGGTCAGCGGATGGGAGGTCTGGTTCCAGCCGTTGAAATCGCCCTCCAGATACAGCTGGTAGGCGCTGGGCGCCCACTCCCGGTAGTACCAGCCGCCGTCCACATGGTGAAATCCGAAATAAAGATGGGCATTGGCAAAATCGTTCAGGCTCTGCCCTTCGGACAGAATGCGCTTTTTTGCCGAACGGTACAGATGCATCCGCAAATCAATATCCCCGGAGAAAGGCTCAAGCTGGGGATTCAACTCCAAAATACGATACATAGCGTCTCCTTTTCCGTGCAAGTCATGTCTGTTGAACAAAAGGGTCATCCCTTTGCCCTTATTTTAGAATAATCGGGTGGCTCTGTCAAGGACTTTTCATTCTTTACAATTTTCTTCGCTATTTGATTTTGATTTTACATACCGGAGATTTTGGAATTTACAATGGGTTGGTAATATGAAGCCGTAGGATAAATCCCAAGTACATTAAATCAAAAACCTACAAGGAGAAGTAAGATTATGAAGAAAGTCATTTCCATTGCACTGATTGCCATGCTTGTTGTCGCCATGGCCGGCTGCTCTCAGAGCCAGCCCACCGCCACCACGGCCGCTCCTGCCGAGACCCAGGCACAGACGGCCGCCGCTCCTCAGACCGAAGCCCCCGCCGCCGCTCTCACCGGCACCGTTGCTACCGACGGCTCCACCTCCATGGAGAAGGTCATCGGCGCTTTGGGCGAAGCCTTCATGGAAGCAAACTCCGGCGTGAACTTCACCTATAACCCCACCGGCTCCGGTTCCGGCATCACCGCCGTTTCCGAAGGCCGCTGCGACATCGGCCTGTCCTCCCGTGCGCTGAAGGATTCCGAGGTCGAGTCCGGTCTGGTCGGCACGGTTCTTGCCTACGACGGCATCGCCGTGATCGTCAACCCTGCCAACACCGTGGAAGACCTGGACATCGAGACCATCGCCAAGATCTACACCGGCGAGATCACCAACTGGTCTGAAGTCGGCGGCGCCGACGCCGAGATCGTTCTGGTTGGCCGTGAAGCAGGCTCCGGCACCCGCAGCGGCTTCGAGGAACTGACCGAGACCGTTGACAAGTGCCAGTACCGTCAGGAGCTGACCTCCACCGGCGACGTCATCACCGCCGTCGCCCAGAACCCCGACGCCATCGGCTACGCTTCCCTGGCCTCCGTCAAGGATTCCGTCAAGGCTCTGAAGGTCGCAGGCGTGACCCCCACCGAGGAAACCGTCAAGGACGGCACCTACCTCATCCAGCGTCCCTTCGTGCTGGTCACCAAGGAAGGCGTTGAACTCAGCCCCGTCGCCCAGGCATTCTTCGACTACGCCACCAAGGGTCAGGCCAACGACATCATCACCGCCTCCGGTGTGGTTCCCGCCAACGGCTAAGCAAATGAAAAAAGGCTCCCCCACCGGGGGAGCCAACTGCCGTTTTTCTCCATTCGGTAAGCCGGTAAACCTTCTCGAAAGGCTGATAACATGAAACATAAATCAAACGTTTTTGAGACCGTCGTCCACGGTATTTTCCTGATCCTCGGACTGATCACCGTGGGCTGCGTGCTTTTGATCACCATATATCTGATCATTTCCGGAATTCCCGCCATTCGTCAGATCGGTTTGTTCCATTTCCTGTTCGGCAAGAAATGGGCATCCACGGCGGCGCAGCCGGAGTACGGCATTCTTCCCTTTATTCTCACCAGCGTCTACGGCACTGCCGGAGCCGTCATCATCGGCGTACCCATCGGATTTTTAACGGCGGTGTATCTGGCAAAAATGGCGCCGAAGCCCGTCAAACGCTTTATGGAGCAGGCGGTTTCCATGCTGGCGGGCATTCCCTCCGTGGTGTACGGCCTGGTGGGCATGATGGTGCTGGTGCCGGGACTGCGGAAGCTCTTTCACATTCCCGACGGCTCCAGCCTGTTTGCTGCCATCATCGTCCTCGCTGTGATGATCCTGCCCTCCATCATCAAAATGTCCGTCACCGCGCTGGAAGCGGTTCCCAAGGAATACGAGGACGCGTCTCTGGCGCTGGGCGCGACGCCGGAGGAGACCTACTTCCGGGTGTCCGTCCCCGCCGCAAAAAGCGGCATTGCCGCCGCCGTGGTGCTGGGCGTGGGCAGGGCCATCGGCGAGGCAATGGCCGTCATGATGGTGGCAGGCAACGTCCCCAATATGCCCACTTCCCTGTTTCAGAGCGTCCGCTTCCTCACCACCGCCGTGGCAAGCGAAATGTCCTATTCCAGCGGCCTGCAAAAGCAGGCGCTGTTCTCCATCGCGCTGGTGCTGTTCCTGTTCATCATGCTCATCAACGCCGCTCTGAATTTCTTCCTGAAGGGAGACAAAGCAAAATGATTTCCAAAAAACGAAAGCTGTTTCTCTGGACGGTTCGGGGCGGCATGTATCTTGCCACCGCGCTGACCGCCGGACTGACCCTGTTTCTCATGGTCTACGTTCTGGCAAAGGGCATTCCCAACATCACCTGGGGGCTGCTCAGCACCAAGCCCAGCTACCTTGCCGACCGCATCGGCATTCTGCCGGACATTCTCAACACCCTGTACATCATCATTTACACCCTGGTTCTGGTGCTTCCCCTGGGTGTGGGCGCTGCGATCTATCTGACGGAGTACGCCCATAACAAGAAGGTCGTCGCAGTCATTGAATACGCCGCTGAGACCCTTTCCGGCATTCCCTCCATCATCTACGGCCTTGTGGGTATGCTTCTGTTTTCCAACAATATGGGTACTTCCCTGCTGGCGGGCGCGCTGACCCTGGTCATCATGAACCTGCCCACCATCATGCGCAATACCCAGGAAAGCCTGAAAACCGTCCCCCAGAGCTACCGGGAGGGCGCATTCGGTCTGGGCGCGGGAAAGTGGCGGGTCATCCGCACGGTGGTGCTTCCCAACTGCGTGGACGGAATCGTCACCGGCTGCATCCTTTCCATCGGCCGTATCCTGGGTGAGTCCGCCGCGCTGCTGTTCACCGCCGGGTTTGCCCATGTGGTGGGCGGCTTCTGGGCCGCGAGGAAGAGCGCAGGCGCGACATTGACGGTTGCCCTGTACGTCTACGCCAAGGAACAGGGAGAATTCGGTGTTTCCTTTGCCATTGCCGCCATTCTGATGGTGCTGGCATTTCTCATTAACCTGTCCGCGTCTCTGGTAAGTAAGTATTATGGGAGGAAAAATCGAATTGGCTGACATTATTACCGCGAAAAATCTGTGCCTCTGGTACGGGGATACCCAGGCACTGAAATCCATCAACATCGCCGTCCCGGAGCACAGCATCACCGCCCTCATCGGCCCCTCCGGCTGCGGCAAATCCACATTCTTAAAAACCCTGAACCGCATGAATGACCTGATCCCCGGCGTGAAGATCACGGGAGATGTCCGCTACGAGGGCAAGGACATCTTTCAGGCGGAGGTCAATAATCTGCGCAAGGAAGTGGGCATGGTGTTCCAGAAACCCAACCCCTTCCCCATGAGCATTTACGACAACATCGCCTACGGCCCCCGCACCCACGGCATTCACAATAAGGCTAAGCTGGACGAGATCGTGGAGCGTTCCCTCCGGGACGCCGCCATCTGGGACGAGGTGAAAGACCGGCTGAAAAAGAACGCTCTGGGTCTTTCCGGCGGCCAGCAGCAGCGGCTGTGCATCGCAAGAGCCTTGGCGGTAGAGCCGAAGGTGCTTCTGATGGACGAGCCGACCTCCGCTCTCGACCCCATTTCCACCTTAAAAATCGAGGAGCTGGCCGCGTCTCTTAAGAAAAACTATACCATCATCATCGTTACCCACAACATGCAGCAGGCCGTCCGTATCTCCGATTACACCGCCTTCTTCCTTCTGGGCGAGCTGGTGGAATTCGGCGGGACAGAACAGATTTTCTCTCAGCCGCTGGACAAACGGACGGAAGATTACATTACGGGGAGGTTCGGATAATGCGGGAACTATTTGAAGAGCAGCTTCTGCTGCTGAATCAGGAACTGACGGAAATGGGCGCACTGTGCGAGGAGATCATCTCTCTGGCCTCTCAGGCGCTGGTTGCCTATGACAAAGCGCTTGGGGAAAAGGTCTCCAAGGTCGGCGCGAAGATCGACGAAGAAGAGCGCACCATTGAAACGATTTGCATGCGTCTGCTTCTGCGCCAGCAGCCGGTAGCGCGGGATCTTCGCTCCGTCTCCGCCGCGCTGAAAATGATCACGGACATGGAGCGCATCGGCGACCAGGCGGAGGACATTGTGGAGATCATCCCCTGCATGATCGCCCATCCTCATGAGGAATACCCCAAAATCCGGGAGATGGCAAAGGAGACCATCGCCATGGTCACGGACAGTGTGGACGCCTACGTCAAGCAGGACGTGTACCTCGCCAAGGCCGTGCAGATGCACGACGACGTGGTGGACAACTACTTCACCCGGATCAAGAGCGGTCTGATCGACCTGATCGCCAAGAACCCCGCCGAGGGAGAATATGCCCTCGACCTGCTGATGATCGCCAAGTACTTTGAGCGCATCGGCGACCATGCCACGAACATTGCCGAGTGGGTAGAGTTTTCCGTCACCGGCAGCCACCCTGAATAAACCGGCTTTTCAGCGCGTGTCCCTTTGTTTGCGGTGCCTTCCCTGCGGGGAAGGCACTGCCCTTTTCCCCGCGTTGACATTTTTCCCGCAATGCGGTACAATGACTCCATAAAGGAGGTTTTCATCATGTACATCGCTTCTGAAACCCGATATGATTCCATGCCCTACAACCGCACGGGCAAAAGCGGCCTGAAGCTGCCCGCCGTGTCCCTCGGCCTGTGGCACAACTTCGGCGACACCGGCTGCTACGATACCATGCGAAAAATGTGCCGCACCGCTTTCGACCACGGTGTGACCCACTTTGACCTCGCCAACAACTACGGCCCCGCAGACGGCAGCGCCGAGCGGAATTTCGGCCAAATCCTGAAAGACGACCTGGGCATCTACCGGGACGAGATCATCGTCAGCACCAAGGCAGGCTATTACATGTGGCCGGGTCCCTACGGCGAATGGGGCAGCCGCAAATACATGCTTGCCAGTCTCGACCAAAGCCTGAAACGGATGGGTCTGGAATACGTGGACATCTTCTACCACCACCGTCCCGACCCCGACACCCCGCTGGAAGAAACCATGGGCGCACTCGCCACGGCGGTTCATTCCGGAAAGGCGCTGTATGTGGGTCTTTCCAACTACGACGGCGAGCGGATGGCTCAGGCCGCGAAGATTCTGGAGGAACTGAAGGTTCCCTTCATCATCAACCAGAACCGCTACTCCATTTTCGACCGCACCATTGAGAAAAACGGCCTGAAGGACACCGCCGCAAGGCTGGGCAAGGGCATCATCGCCTTCTCTCCCCTGGCGCAGGGTCTGCTGACTGACCGGTATCTGAAGGGCATCCCCGCCGACAGCCGCATTATGACCGACGGCCGCTTCCTGAAAGCGGGCGCTCTGACCCCCGAACGGCTGGAGCAGATCCGGAAGCTGAACGATCTGGCCGCCCAGCGTGGGCAGACGCTGGCGCAGATGGCGCTGAGCTGGGTTCTGCGGGACGGCATCGTCACCAGCGTTCTGGCAGGCGCTTCCCGTCCGGAACAGGTTCTGGACAACATTCAGGCGGCGCAGAACACCACCTTTACCGCCGACGAGCTGGCACTCATTGACAGCATCAGCCTGTAAGCTTAGAAAAAATCCGCTGTTTTCCTTTCCGAAAACAGCGGATTATTTTACATATTTGCGCCGATCTCCCGGATTTTTGCCCGGATGGCGAGCAAATCATCAAAGGTCTCCGGGCGCTTGGATACATCCCGCAGGAGCGCCGACGGGTGATAAATGGCCGTCATCCAGACGCCGTTTCTCTCCACCCACTGGCCGTGCTGCCTCGTGATGCGGTAGTCCGCGTCGATCAGCCGCTTGGCGGCGATACGCCCAAGGCAGACGATGATCTTCGGCTTTACCAGCGCCACCTGATTGCGCAGGTAGCCGATGCAGGCGTCCTGCTCCGTTTCCAGGGGGTCGCGGTTGTGGGGCGGGCGGCACTTGACGATGTTGGCGATATAGCAGTTCGTCTCCCGGCTCAGGTCGATGATGCACAGCATGTCATCCAAGAGCTTGCCCGCCGGGCCGACAAAGGGCTGACCGCTCAAGTCCTCCTGTTCCCCGGGGCCTTCTCCCACGAACATGATGTCCGCGTCCTCTTTTCCAATGCCGAAGACCACGTTATGCCTCGTCTCGCACAGGCCGCAGCGAGTGCAGTCGGCGCAGACGCTTTTCAGTCCGTCCCAGTTCAGCATCGTTACCGGCTCCTCCTGCGTTCTGCCCGTCTCCGGCGGCGCTGGGCGCGGATGCGGGAGCGCATAAAGGAATTGAAGGCCAGATACGCGCCCACAAGCCCCAGACCGATCACGCAGATGGTTCCGATGGTGGACAGCACCCCGGAGCCGCCGACGCCGTCCTTCTCTCCGTTGGAGCGAATGGACACGCCGGTGTCCCCCGTCGCCCGGACGTCCGCCATGGCGTACAGCTCCACCTCCGTGACGCAGGAATTCTGATACCAGACCTCCATCGTGGCGATCTTATCGTCCTTCTTGATGGGCGCGGTCATGCCGCCGCCCTCCACGGTATAGTTCATGACGTAATTTTTCATCTGCACACTGGCGGGAACCACAGTATCCACATCCGTGAAAGACTGTCCCACCACCTGGCATTCGCCGCCGGACACCGGCCACTGGTTCACCGCCATGCCGTCGTAAATGATCCGGTTGACCTTGTAATTGTTGAAAACGTAATTGGCAAGCTCGGTCACTTCTTCAAAGTTACCGTAGGACTCCACTGTACCGGATTTTTCGTTGGTTTTACGGGTAGCACCCATGACCACGAACACGATGCGCATATTGTTGTATTCCGCGGTACAGGCAACGCTTGCCCCGGAGTTTTCCGTATAGCTGGCAAGGCCGCCGGTGTAGCGGGTACTCATGAACTGGGGGACGATATGGTTGTCGATCAGGTAGTTTGTCGTGGTGAGAGAGCGCTCCTTCTCAACCATATTGGTCGCGGGGATCTTATAGGTCGCCGTCTTGAAAATCTCCGCGAACGTCTCGTTTTTGGTCACTTCCATGGTGATCTTCACCATTTCCCGGGCGGTAGTGTAGGATGTTGCCGTGTCCAAGCCGGAAATGTTGCCGAACTCCGTAGTGACGCAGCCCATCTGCTTGACCCGGGCGTTCATCATTTCCTTGAAGCGCTCAGTGGTACCGGCCACATGCTCCGCCAGCGCCACGGCAGCGTCGTTGGCGCCGATCATCAGCAGCGCGTGAAGCAGATCGTTCACAGTCAGCTGCTCGCCGCTTTTCAGGTAGGGACTCAGTTTCAAACTACTGGCTGGCACCTTGGACTGAATGCCTTCCGAACAGGTGACGATATCGTCCAGATTGCTGTTTTCGATCGCCACCAGCGCCGTGACCATCTTGGCAAGGGTACCGGTGGGCAGCTTGGTGTCGGGATTGTAGGAGTAGATGACCGTCTCGGTATTCGTCTCAAAGGCGAAGGCCGCCAGCGCCGTATCCAGCCGGTTGTCGCTTCCTGCCAGAGGGCGCATACCGTTCAGGGTGCGGCAGCCGTTATCGATGCAGACCCGGCCGAAGGGGATCTGGGCGTTCTGCTGCTCGGCGGTCTGCGTCTCCTGGGTAGACGCGGCGGTCTCCGAGGCAGATGCCAGAACCGCCATCTGGAAAAGAAGCGCGGCGCACAGGAGCAAGCTTAGCAATCTCATTTTTTTCATATTTTCCCCTCAATATTTCTTCGCCGGACTTGTCCGGCGGTGAAAAGTCGTGTATAATGATGGGGATATTATAACAGCTTTTCCCCCTCTAGTCAATCCGGGAGGCAGATTCCCATGAAAAAACCGCGGCTCAGCATTCTTGTCGCCGTAACCCTTCTTTTTGCCGTCTTCACCCTGGGCTTCTTTCTGGGCAGAAACGGCAGTCACGGCAGCGTGGAGCTGTCCGTTCCCGCCGCCATGCAGACGCTCCCGCCCCAGACCACCTGTCCGGAGCCGACCACCCCGGAGACCGTAGCCGTCACCTTCCCCATCGACATCAACCGGGCGGACGCGGAGCAGCTCACGGCGCTTCCCGGCATCGGGGAGGTTCTCGCCGGGCGCATCATTGCCTACCGGGAGGAAAACGGCAGCTTTCTTTCCACCGACGAACTACAGAACGTGGAGGGCATCGGCGAAAAGCGCATGGAAGCCATACTTGACCTTATTACCG
>CAKTKF010000030.1 GCA_934569215.1 uncultured Oscillospiraceae bacterium | reverse complement strand
GAACACGCCCATTCAGGGAACGGCGGCGGATTTGATCAAGCTGGCCATGATTCGGGTGGAAGACGCCCTGAACGAAAAATACCCCGACGCACAGCTGCTTTTGCAAGTTCACGACGAGCTGATCGTGGAATGCCCGGAGGGCATTGCCCAAGAGGTCGCGGCGCTGGTCAGCCGGGAGATGGAAAACGTGGTGTCTCTCAGTGTGCCGCTGACGGCGGAAGCAAAATTCGGAAAGAGCTGGTACGAGGCAAAATGAGAATTGCGCACATGGCGGCGGAGTATGTATCCCAGGTCGCGGCACTGGAAAAAGTTTGCTTTTCCGACCCGTGGAGCGAAAAGAGCGTCGCTTCCGAGGTGGAAAGTCCCCTTTCCTGCTGGCTGGTGGCGCTGGACGGCGAAACGGTGACGGGCTACGTCGGTTCCCAGACGGTGCTGGACGAGACGGATATGATGAACGTCGCCGTCCACCCGAATTTCCGGCGGCAGGGCGTTGCCCGGGCGCTGATTCTGGCGCTGACGGAGGAACTGAAAAACCGGGGAAGCCATTGTCTGACCCTGGAGGTTCGCGCGTCCAACGACCCTGCCCGCGCCCTGTACGAATCGCTGGGCTTTGTCCTCGTGGGAACCCGCCGAAATTACTATCATAATCCCAAAGAAGACGCTCTCATTCTGAGAAAGGAGTGGGAAATTTGAACATTTTAGCTGTGGAGTCCTCCTGTGACGAAACCGCCGTGGCCATTGTCCGGGACGGACGGGAGGTTCTGACGGACTGCATCGCGTCTCAGGTCGATCTGCACCGCATTTACGGCGGCGTGGTGCCGGAGATTGCGTCCCGGAAGCACATTGAAGCCATCTACGGTCTGGCAGATCAGGCGCTGGCGTGGACGGGGCTATTAAGAAGCGACATCGACGCCGTGGCCGTGACCTACGCCCCCGGGCTGATCGGCGCGGTACTGGTGGGGGTGAACTTTGCCAAGGCGGCGGCGCTGGCGCTGGGGAAGCCCCTGATCCCGGTACACCACATCCGGGGACACATCGCCGCCAATTACATTGCCTATCCCGAGCTGGAACCGCCGTTTTTGTGCCTGGTGGTGTCCGGCGGCCACACGATGATCGTGGAGGTCAAAGACTACACGGACATGAATATCCTCGGCACGACCCTGGATGACGCGGCGGGGGAATCCTTCGACAAGGTCGCCCGGGTACTGGGAATGCCCTATCCCGGCGGCGCGGCGCTGGACAAGGCTGCAAGGCAGGGGGACGAGACAAAATACGTTCTTCCCCGAAGTAAACCCGGTGAAAATCCCTACAATATGAGCTTTTCCGGGCTGAAAACCGCGGCTTTGAACCTGATTCACCACGCCGAGCAGGTAGGGGAGGCGCTGGACATTCCCAGTCTCTGCGCCGCCTTTTCCGCAGCGGTGTCCGACACGCTGGTACCCCGGGCGGTGATGGCGCTGGAACAGACCGGCTATCGGAAAATTGCCGTAGCCGGGGGCGTTGCCGCCAATTCCCGCATCCGCGCCGATATTCTGACTGCGGCGGAGAAGCTGGGGGCGGAGGTTTACCTGCCGCCGCTTCACCTGTGCGGGGACAACGGCGCCATGATCGGCGCTCAGGCGTATTACGAGTACCAGGCAGGCCATGTGGCGGATATGAGCCTGAACGCCTACGCCACCAAGTCCATTCTGGGAGAAGCACTATGAGATAGGGGGGAGACGGGAAGTCTCCCCCTTTTGCATGAATATCGACGAATATACGGTGGATGCAAACCAAACTGTAACTAAAGGTTACAAAAACATTACATTTTTCGGAGCATAACGGGTTTTGGCGGGTGTTATGTATATCGCCTGTGGATAAAATTGTGGAAACTGTGTATAACGGTGTGAATAAACCCGGCTTATCCACCGCCGGAACCGGAGAATATTGGTTGACAAAGCGTAATGGGCGTGATATGATGAGCCTACGATTATGAGAAAGGAGGAAGTGAATATGTTGAAGAACGGCTGGAACGTTTGCGGCAGAAGACTTGCTCCGGGGGTAACTGTGCGGTAGGAATACCGGCACGGGCGATTTGTGCGGCGCAGGCTTCGGCCTGGGCCGTTTTTCTATGCAAATGCATAGAAAAATAAGAAATGTGCCATTTCCTCGCCCCTACGGGGCAACCGGAAATGATGCACAAAAACTTCATGCATCAGCATTTGCGCATTTTCACGGTGCAGCGCACATGCATGAAGTTTTGTTGTTTGAGGTAGAAAAATGAAGGAAATGATGCAATATCTGAAGCCCTATTGGAAGGGGCTGATCGCCGCCACCGTGGCCGTGGCGGTGTCCACCGTCTGCGACCTGCTGCTGCCCGCCATCATGAGCGAGATTCTCAACCGGGGCGTCTATCAGGCGGATTTTGCCTACATCGTCAGATGCTGCGCCATCATGGCGGCAGTAGCGCTGGTGGGACTGGGAACGGTGATTCTGGGGGCGAAAATTTCCAACGACGTGGTGGCGTCCTTCTGCGCCGACGTCCGCGCCGCCGTGTTCCGCAAGGTCAACCAGATGAGCTTCGAGGAATTCGGCGAGCTGGGAACGGCGGCTCTCGTGACCCGCTGCTCCCACGACGTGCAGGTGGTGAGCTGGATCGCGGCGGAGCTGTCCGGCACCGTGGTGACCATTCCGGTGCTGTTCGTGGGCGGCGTGGCGCTGTCTCTGCGAAAGGATGTGGCGCTGTCGCTGACCATGCTGGCTTTTGTTCCCGTGATTCTGGCGATCGTCATGATCATTGGCAAACGAATCGACGGTATCTGGGAAATCTCCGACAAGTACGTTGACCGGCAGAACGAGATCATGCGGGAGCGTCTGCGGGGCATCCGGGTCATCCGGGCTTTCAACTCCGAAAAGCGGGAGCATGAGCGGGTGTCCGGGGCTACCCGAATTATGGTGGACAGCTTCATCCGGGGCAATGTGGCCATGAGCGCCATTTCCCCGCTGGCGACGTTCCTGCTGAATCTGGCGGCGGTGCTGATTGTGTATTTGGGCGGCTGGCGGATGGAAACCTCCACCGGCCTGACCGGCGGCGATATTTTCGCAATTGTCCAGTACGTATCCCTTGTTTCCGCGGGCGTCATTACCGGCGCGTTTGCCATTATCAGCTTCCCCCAGGCCGAGGTGGCGGCCAAGCGCATCGGGCAGGTGCTTCACGCCGAGGGCATGGCCGACCCCATCGAGTGGCAGGACATCACCCTGTCCGGGGATATCGATTTTGACCACGTCACCTTCCGCTACGACGGCGCGGCGGAGGCTGCCCTGAAGGACATTACCCTTTCCGTAAAAAAGGGGCAGAAGGCGGCGGTCATCGGCGGCACTGGCTCGGGGAAAAGCACCCTGGTGCAGCTCCTGTTGGGCTTTCGTATGCCCACCGTCGGGGAGGTTCGTCTGGACGGAATACCTACCCGAACCCTCAGCCGCCGCACCATGCGGGACAATATCAGCTGCGTGCTGCAAAACGCGACCATCTATTCCGGCACCATCCGGGACAACGTCCGCATGGGCAGACTGGAAGCCGGGGACGTTGAAATTCATGAGGCGCTGGAAACCGCCCAGGCGGGGGAGTTTGTGAACGCCTTTTCCGACGGCATCGATCACAGGATCCGCCAGTCGGGCAAAAATCTGTCCGGCGGACAGAAGCAGCGGCTGAGCATTGCCCGGGCGCTGCTGAAAAACGCGCCGATCTATATTTTTGACGACAGCTTTTCCGCCCTGGACTTTCTGACGGAGGCGAAGCTCCGTGCCGCCCTGAACCGACGCTTATCGGGCAAGACCCAGCTGATCATCACCCAGCGGGTGACCTCCGCCATGCACTGCGACGTGATTTTTGTCATGGACGGCGGCGCGCTGGTGGACAGCGGCACCCACGCCCAGCTGCTGGAACGGTGCGGGGTGTACCGGGAAATCTATGCGTCCCAGACGGGAGGGAATCTGAATGCGTGAAAAGAATAAGCTGCTGGATGAGACGACGTGGAGAATTATCCGGGAGGCGAAGGGCATCGCCGGATGGGTCGCGGTCAGCGCGGTGCTGGGGATTCTCGCGGTGCTGTGCGCCATTGCCGCGCCGGAAATTCTGGGAAACCTGATTCAAAAGCTCTACGATTTCGGCCTGAGCGACCGGCAGACGCCCATCCGGGACACTCTGGTCAGCGGTCTTACCCTGCTGACGGCGGTGTACGCGGCGCAAAGCCTGTTCCGATACTTAAACATGCAGCTGATGAACCGGGCGGTGAGCCGTCATTTTACCTACGGCCTGCGCATTGCCATTTCCGACAAAATCCGGCGGCTCCCGGTGAAATACGTCGACCAGACCCCGGTGGGCGATATTCTGAACCGGATGATCGACGATGTGGGCGAAATGGGCGGCTACATTCACCAGATTTTTGACGTGATGGTGGAGGGGGCTTTCCAGATCATCATGATCGCCGTAGCCATGTTCCTGGAAAACGGCGTGCTGGCCTGTCTGGTCATTGTGCTGACCCCGGTTTCTCTGTGGATATCCTCGAAAGTCGCGGGCGTCTGCGGAAAATACTACGATGAATGCTTTGAAAAGGCCGGAGAGCTGACCGAGATTGTGGAGGAAAGCTTCACCAATTTTGCCACCGCCAAGGCCTACAATCTGGAGGAATATACGGCGCAGAACCACGCCGTCGTCAACGAGCAGCTGCGCAAGGCCACCGCCAAGGCCAATTTTACCGGCTCCATTGTGCAGCCGCTGATCAAATTTGCCAATGCCATGGCCTATATCTGCATCAATCTCATCGGCGGATGGCTGATCGTCCGCCGGGGCGTGGGCGTGGGAACCGTGGTGACCATTGTGCTGTTCGCCCGGCAGTTTTCCTCGCCTCTGGAGCAGATCGCCATGGGATTTGCCAACCTGAGCCACGTCAAGGCCTGCGCCAAGCGGGTGTTTCGGCTGCTGGACATGGAGGAAGAGGAGCAGCCGGAGGGCATGCTTCCACAGCCCTGTCAGGGGGAGGTCGTTTTCGACCACGCCGCATTTTCCTACAGCAAGAGCGAGCCGCTGATTGAGAATCTGAACCTCAGTGTCCATCCCGGCCAGCGTGTGGCCATCGTCGGCCCCACCGGCGCGGGAAAAACCACCATTGTCAACCTGCTGATGCGGTTTTATGACGTGGACGGCGGCAAAATTCTGCTGGACGGGCAGGATATCCGGACGCTTTCCCGGGACGAGGTGCGCCGGAATTTCGGCATGGTGCTTCAGGACACCTGGCTGTTCCGGGGTACCATTGCCCAGAATGTGGCCTACGGCAAGCCGGACGCCACCCGGGAGGAGATTGAACAGGCGTGCCGGGAGGCCTACTGCGACCACTTTATCCGCACCATGCCGGGCGGCTACGACACCCTGATCAGCGAGGATACCACCAATCTTTCCGGCGGCCAGAAGCAGCTGCTGACCATCGCCCGGGCGCTGCTGGCCGGCCGCCCGCTGCTGATTCTGGACGAGGCCACCTCCAACGTGGATACCCGGACGGAAATTCTGGTGCAGAAGGCCATGGATAAGCTGATGAAGGGGAGAACCTGCTTCGTCATTGCCCACCGCTTGAGCACCATCGTGGATGCCGATCTCATTCTGGTACTGGATCACGGCCACATCGTGGAGCAGGGAACTCATGGGCAGCTGCTGGCGAAAAAGGGATTTTATTACGATCTCTATACCAGCCAGTACGCCGTGTAAGGAGGAAAAATGCTGTATCTTGCGCGGAGCCTTTCCCAGCTGCACTTTGGCAGCCTGATGGCGGTTTATGCGGACGCCAACCGGGAAAACGGTCGGGAAGCCTGGCCGGAGGAGCCGGAAATGCGGCAAATTCAGCTGGCGGAAGAGGAGTTTTACCGCTATCTGAGCCAGGTGTTTTTCAAAACGCCGGGGGCGATTTGCGCCGTCTGGGAGGAAAGCGGACGGTACGTCAGCGCCCTGCGCTTGGAGCCGTACCGGGACGGGCTTCTGCTGGAAGCGCTGGAAACCGACCCGGAGCAGCGGCGAAGGGGCTATGCCGCCGGGCTGATAGAGGCGGTGCAGACGTATCTTGGGGAGGGCGGGAAGCTCTATTCCCACGTGGACAAACGAAACTTGCCATCTCTGAAAACTCACGAAAAATGCGGCTTCCGCCGGATTGCGGACGTTGCCGTCTATGTGGACGGCTCGGTGAACCGGAAGGCCTGCACCATGTGCTGGGACGACAAACCCTCCGTATGACTTTGGTCATACGGAGGGTTTGCTTCGCGTTACATATTCACCACGTTCTGTGGTTTTCCCTCGAGGAAGCAGCGGATGTTCTCAATGACGCAGTCCAGAAGCCGCTGACGGCTTTCCAGCGGCGCCCAGGCCATGTGGGGCGTGATGATGCAGTTGGGGGCGGTCAGAAGGGGATTGTCCGCCGTGATGGGTTCCTCGGATACCACGTCCACGGCGGCGGCACGGAGATGACCGCTTTCCAGCGCGGCTTTCACCGCCGCTTCGTCCACAAGTCCGCCCCGGGAGGTGTTGATGAGGATGGCGCCATCCTTCATTTTTGCGAGAGTATCGGCGCCCACCAGCTTCGCCGTCGCCGGGGTGAGGGGGCAGTGGAGGGAGACAAAATCCGACTGGGCGAGCAGGGTGTCCAGGTCAACGTACTGTGCCAGCGCTTCCCCGTCCGGACGGCGGGTGCGGCTGTAGGCGAGGACGTGCATACCGAAGGCGCGGGCGATGTTCGCCACGGCCTGACCGATGCGCCCAAAGCCGACAATGCCCAGCGTCTTCCCGGCAAGCTCCATCTGCGGGGTATCCCAGAAGCAGAAGGCGCCGCAGGTTTTCCACCGACCCGCGCGCACCAGCGCGTCGTGATGGCCGACCCGGTGGCACAGCTCCAGCATCAGCGCAAACGTGAACTGCGCCACGGCGGCGGTGCCGTAGGTGGGGACGTTGGTCACCGGAATGCCCCGGCGGGCGCAGGCGGCGCAGTCCACGGTATTGTAGCCCGTCGCCTGAACGCAAATCAGCCGGATGCCCGGGCAGGCGGACAGCAGCTGCTCGGTAACGGGAAGCTTGTTCACCAGCACGATTTCGTTGTCTCCAATGCGGGCAATGGCTTCTTCCACGGTGTCCGTGCGGTCATAAACGGTCAGTTCGCCGAATTGGCGGAGAGGTTCGTAGCTCAAATCGCCGGGATTCAGGGCGCGGCCGTCGAGAATAACGATCTTCATGGCAATTCCTCCTTGCAAAACAGGCGTATTTTTGATAGGATAGGGAAAACGCTTTTGTGGGGTGCGCAATGGAAATTCTGTATCAGGACGCTAATATTCTGGTCTGCATCAAGCCGGCGCGGGTACTCTCCACCGATGAGCCGGGGGGACTGCCGGGGCTGGTGCGGGAAGCTCTGGGTGACCCCAAAGCCGACGTGCGCACGGTACATAGGCTTGACCGGGTGGTCAGCGGCGTGATGGTGCTGGCACGCAGCGCCAACGCGGCGTCGGAGCTGTCCCGTCAGATTCGGGAAGACCAATTCCGCAAAGAATATCTGGCCGTCGTCCACGGCAGGCCGGAGAATCCGGAAGGGACGCTTCGTGACCTGCTGGCGCGGGACAAGGCCAGACGCATGACCTTCGTGGCGGAAGCCCTGGGGAAGGGCGTGCAGGAAGCGGCGCTTTCCTACCGTGTTCTGGAATATGCAAACGGCATGTCTCTTGTGCGGGTGCAGCTTCACACCGGGCGTACCCATCAGATCCGGGTGCAGTTTTCCAGCCGGGGAATGCCGCTGGTGGGGGAGCGGAAGTACGCCGTTTGGAACGACCCCTGTGAAATTGCCCTGTGGTCGGCGAAAATCGGCTTTTATCACCCGGGGACGGGGGAATGGGTGGAATTTTCCAAAGAACCGCCCGCCGTGTTCCCATGGACGGAATTCGGAAAAATTATACCATAGATTTCCGGCGTTGAAAAGAGTGGAGGAAGAAAAATGACGTTAAAGCTTGTAAAATTGGAACCAAAGTACCGGCGGCACCTGAACGACATGATGTCCCAGTGGTACGCGACGGGGGAGAAAATTATCCCTTATGCCATCCGGCGGCTGGACTACCGGGATTTTGACAATTATCTTGCCAATCTGGACGTGCGGGAGGAGACGGAGGAGCTTGTGCCGGACTCCACCTTCTTCTGTCTGGATACGGAGCAGGATATTTTCGTTGGCGCGGTGAATATCCGCCACCGCCTGAATGACAGGCTGCTGCTGGACGGCGGCCACATCGGCGACGGGGTGCTGCCCTCCCAGCGGCACAGGGGCGTCGCCACCCGCATGATCGCTCTTGCGCTGGAGGAATGCAAAAAGCTGGGAATCGACCGGGTGCTGATGGTCTGTGACAAGGACAACATCGGCTCGGCCAGGAGCATCCGGCGCAACGGCGGCGTTCTGGAAAACGAAGTGGAAGTGGACGGCGTGGTGGAGCAGCGCTATTGGATTGACCTGAGACGCCAGACCCACTATGATTTCTTCCAGAACCGGGAATGCGAATATTTTCCCTGCCATCAGGGCGCTGACCCGGAGACCTTCAGCTGCCTGTTCTGCTACTGCCCACTGTATTGCCTGGGGGACAAATGCGGCGGCGCATTCCGGTATACGGAGAGCGGCATCAAGGACTGCTCCGCCTGCCTGAGACCCCACCGCCGGGAGAACTACAACGCCATCTGCGGAAAAATGAGAGAGGTTCTCGAGCTGGTCAGACGAAAATAATACTATTTCTTCATAAAATGATTTCATCATTTTATGAAAGCCGTTTCACGGCAGACCGCCTGGGCGGCGGT
>CAKTKF010000029.1 GCA_934569215.1 uncultured Oscillospiraceae bacterium | reverse complement strand
CCGTATTCCTCGGAGCCGATGCGGTAAATGCGGGTTCCGGAGATGGAGACGTCTTCACAGCTGATGATCTCGGCGGCGCTGCTGGAGCAGTCGTACACGTCGCTGTCCGCGAGAGAAATGTCCTTGGAATCCGCCGCCTGCAATCCGATCATGCCGCAGCCGTAGATGCCCAGGCGGTTCATGTCGGTGCCGGTGCAGTTTTGCAGGTAAATAACGCCGCTGCTGCACTCGCCCAGTTCCAGGGTGTGACCGGCGGTGAAATCCTCCAGCGTGACATTTTCGCAATTCTTCAGATTGATGACGCTGGCAGACCGGGGGTCGCATTCCAGAGTCGTGTTCACCTTACCGCTGCCGCGGATGGTCAGGTTCTTCACGTTTTGCAGCATCAGCTCAAAGCCGTCGTACTTTTCCGTCCACCCGTAGTAGGGGTTTTCCGAGGGCAGGCCGTAGCCTTTGGCGCCGGACAGATTGTAGGTTCCCGGCTCCAGCTGGATGACGGTGTCCGGCGCGATGGCGGCCAGCAGCTCGTCCACATTGCGGACGGTGACGGCGTCGGAAGCAGAGGTCGGTTCGGTATCCCCGGCGGCTGCCGCATCTTTTCTCGCGGGGCTGGTCACCAGGCACACCGCCACGAAAACGATGGCGATCACGCCCACCAGACTGATCCAGAAGCTGGGCTTCTTATAGGAAAGCACCGACTTGATGCGCTCCTTGACGCTCACCTCGCCGAAGGCCACGGGACAGGCCGCGAAGTGCGCTCGATTGGTGGAGCAGTTCAGCAGGGCGGCGGAGTAGGCTTTCCGCTCGTCCAGCTCCATGAACTGCACCACCCGCTCGTCGCAGGCGATCTCGATGTCCTTGCACAGCAGGATGTAGGCTGCCCACACCAGCGGATTGAACCAGTGCAGCGCCAGCGCCAGAAAGCCCACCATCTTGAACCAGTGGTCGCCCTTGTCCAGATGGGTGCGTTCGTGGGCGAGAATGTAACGCTGTTCCTCGGGGGTCATGCCCATGGGGATGTAGATATTCGGGCGGATGAAGCCCAGAATAAAAGCGGTCTCGATGCGGTCGCATTCCCAGCCGCCGGGGATCCTGACGGCCTCCCGAACCTTCAGCTTCAGGGTCAGGTAGGTGTACAGACTGTAAATGCCGAAGCAGCAGGCGATGCCAAGCCAGAACCAGGGCAGAACCGACAGGAAATCAAAGCCCGTATCCGGTTCCGGCGCGGTTTCCGGGGCGGGGGAGGGGGTGCTGCTGATGACGGTGGTGACGGGAGCCTGGACGTCCGGAAGCGCCTCGGGCGTCTGCACCGGTGCCGGGACTTCCAGACCGTCCAGAGAGAAATCATCCGGCGCGGCGGGCGTCTGGGAACGGCTGATCTGCTGCTGCACCTTCGCCACCGGGTCGGCGCTGGGCTGCAAGCTCAGGTCGCTTTGGATCTGGAAGGGCATCAGCAGCCGCAGTCCTGCCAGCAGCCAGAGCAGGCAGATGTACTTTCGGGGCGTCTTTTTCAGTACCAGCCGCAGCAGCATAACGGCCAGAATGACGATGCTGCCGTGGAAGCTGGCCGTCAGGATGTTCTGGAACAATGTGTTCATGTTCGATCCTCCTCGTAATTGTCAATGAGCGCTTTCAGCTGTTCTACCTCGTCCCGGGTGAGCTTCTTGCTCCGGGAGAAAGCGGCGATGAAGGCGGGCATGGAGCCTTGGAAGGTTTCTTCCACCATTTCGTTTAACCGGGACGCCTGCGCCTGTTCCTTGGAAATCAGGGAAGTGACGACGGCGTTCTCGTTCTTCACCACGCCCCGCTCCGACAGGCGGCGGATGACGGTGTAGGTGGTTGCCTTCGACCAGCCCATCTGCTCCTTGCACAGCTCGACGAGATGGGTGGAGTTGATCGGCTCGTTTGCCCACAAAATCAGGCAGAACCGGTATTCGCTTTCAAAAATTTTGGGTGCTTCCAAATGAAATACCTCCTTGTTTAGGATGGGGAGTTTAACAAATTAAACCTTACGTTGGCAGTCTAACACATTCAACCTCCCCTGTCAAGACGGGAAATTACAATTTATAACAAAATTAAGAAATTCTGGAAATCTTTCGTAACGGGAGAATGTGCAAAAACAGCGGAGAAAGCCACGCTTTCTCCGCTGTTCAGAACGATATTTAGGAATTTGCAGCATTTCCTTCCCGCTGCTGGCAGGTGAACAGAATGACCTGACGCTTCTTTGCCATGTCCTCCAGAATAGCCAGCGCCGCCTGCATCCGGGTATCGTCGAAGCGCACCAGCGCGTCGTCCAGAATCAGCGGGGACTCCGGGGTCAGCTCCTCCGCCACGGCCAGACGGAGGGCGAGGTACAGCTGATCGATGGTGCCGTCGCTGCGCCACAGGGCGTCGTGGAGGGTTTCCTCGTCCCCGGCTCCGGCCTGGAGGGAAAAGTCCTCGCCCATGGAAAGACGCTGGTAGCGCCCGCCGGTCATGGCGGCAAGATAGCTTTGCGCCCGCTGGGAAATCCGGGGGGCGAACCGCCGCTGCAATTCCGACCGCGCCTGCGCCAGCGTCTCCTGGGCGATGGTCAGGGCGGTGTAGGTCTTTTCCAGCTGGGCAAGACGGGCGTTGACCGCGGACAGCTGCGTTTCCAGCAGCGCCCGGTCGCCCAGGGCTTCCATCCGGCCCTTGTACTGGCTGATGCGGCTTTGCAGCCGCTGCTGCTCCTCGGTGCAGTCCGACAGCAGCCGCGCCGTGTCCGCCGGGGAGTGGGTCAGGGTATCCACCCCCACGGGGGGCCGAACTGGCTTCGCCATGGCGCTGAGGGTGTCCACCAGATTCTGCGCCCGCTGGGCTTCCCGCCGGGCGGTGTGGTAGGCTTCCCATTTGTTCGTGATCTGCTGCCAGAATTCCATGACTGCGTCCGGCTCCTGGGCGCCGCACAGGGAATCCCGGCGCTTGCGCAGAACCATCAGGCGTACCTCCACGTCTCCCTGGGCGTCCTGATATTCCTTCTGGGCGGCGTTGTACACCCGCAGGGCGGTCTCATATTCCCGCAGGGAGTCCGTCCAGTGGGCGGGGTCGGCGGTGCCGTATTTCTTTTCCAGTGCCTCGGTCTGCTTTTTCAGCCTTTGCATTCCCAAGAGGCTGAGCGCCTGAAGAAGCACGGAGACCATGCCGAGAATGCCCGCCGGGAGGTAATTTCCCATCACCAGCAGCGCGATCGCTCCGGCCATGACGATGGCGCCCAGGATCAGCAGCAGGATCGGCATTTTGCTGCCCCGCAGGCCGGTCATGGTCTGACGGTCGGCGTTGACCATTTCCATGGCCGCTGTTACGTCCATGTCCGCGAAGGGGTCCTTTTTAGCCGGGGGCAGGGGAGCGCGGGGGAGCATTTGATTTTCCATTTGCAGGGCGTTCCACTCGTCCCGGAAGCCGCGCAGCTCCTTGAGCTTCTTTTCCGCGTCCTCCTGAGAGGGCAGCTTTTCGCAGGCGGCTTCCCGGATGGCGAGCAAATCCTGCGCCTGTTCCAGCGCTTCCCGCGCCTGGGCGACCCGCCCGGCGTCCGCCTCTGCGGCGGCATAGTCCAGGGCGGCCTGATGGGTGTTCAGCTGCTGAAGCCAGGTTTTGACGTCGTCCAGACGCATTTTCAGCTTTTTCACCTGGGTGTCCAGCGCGTCCAGCTCCTCAATTTTGTCCTGGAGTGCATCCCGCTGGCCTTCCAGCTGGGGAAGGAGGCCGCTTTTGTTGTAGCGGCAGCGGTTTTTCAGATCCCGGAGGTTTTTTGCCAGCCGGTCGCCCGCGCCGCTTTCGTCGCCGGTGGTCACGAGGTCGTTGAGTCTGCGGCGGAGGGCTTCGTCTTGGGTCACCGGCAAATCCGATTGACGGATAAATCCCGCCCGGCGGAACACCGTCTGCTCCACGCCCAGCAGCTGCTGGCCGCAGTTTGCCGCCGTCAGCTCCGGGACGGCCAGTCCGGAATCGGTTTCGTAAGCCTTAAATTCACCCAGGGGGACTCTGCCCTTGGTGCGGCGCTCGATGGTGATGTCCCGGCCGTTCCAATTCAGGTCAATGCGCCCGGCCATGGGGTTGCCCGACCAGGGGGCGTAGCGCTCCTTGTCGGCGAGGGCGGTTTTCGTGGTTTTTGCCCGGGTGTCCAGACCGTAGAGCATGGCCGCGAGAAAGGCGCACCAGGTGCTTTTGCCCCATTCGTTGGGGGCGGTGAGGATGTTCAGACCCGGCTGGAGGGTCAGCTCCGCATGTTCCAGCTTGCCGAAGGTGGCCGTCATTTTGTAGATTTTCACAGCGTGACCTCCCGTCCTTCCAGCAGCTTCCGGGAAATTTCCGCCGCAAGCTGAATTTCCTCCCGACTGTCAGGGTCGGCCTCCATGGCCTCCCGGAGCAGCCGGAAATACACGCCCTCCAGGGTGTCCGCGTCGGTGTCGCCCCAGATGTCCAGGGGCGGGAGGGTTTCGTCCCGCAGCGTCAGATTGGGAATGGCGGAGAAGCGCTGCAAAAGCTCGGGAATACCCGCTTCGCCGCTTCCCGTGAGGGTGATGCGGAAAAAGTCCCGGCTTCCCGCGGGGGGCAGGATTTTTTCCAGCGCCGCCTCCGCACCGGAGGAAATGTCCGCTTTCAGCTCGTGGAAGCGGACGGTGTCCAGCGCCACTGCCCGAAGGGAAGCGCTGTCCTCCACGGTCACGATGCACACGCCCTTTTCCCCGGTCTCGTCCCAGCCCCGCCCCATGGGGCAGCCAGGCCAGGCACACAGCGTCCCACCGGCGTGGAACGCCCCCGCTTTATGGATATGTCCCAGCGCCAGATATTGCAGCCCCGAGTCCCGCACCTGCTGGGCGGTGATGGGGCAGTAGGGGGAATCTTTGCGGGTGGGGTCGCCGTGAAGGACGGCGATGCAGTATTTTTCGCTGCCCTCCGCATGGAAATTTTCCAGCAGAGGGGCGCTGTCCATGCTTTGATAGCCCGCGCCGTAAATCCGACAGTTCAGCTCGGGAATTGTCACGGCTTCCAGCCCGCCGGTGAACACGTGGACATTCTCCGGCCAGCGTTCTTCCAGCCAGAGGGAGCCGGGGGCGCAGAAATCGTGATTGCCCGGCGTGATGAAGACCCGTGCGCCGCACTCGGACAATGCTTTTTTGAGGGCTTCCACCGTCTCCCGGGCGGGTTCGCCGTCAAAAATATCTCCCGCAAGGAGCAGAAGATCGCACTTTTCCCGGCGGCAAAGCTGGGCAGTTTTGCCGGGGATGCTCTGCTGCTCCTGCCGTAAAAGCGCCCGCTGGTCGTCGGTAAAGCCCGCGAAGGGGGAGTCCAGGTGCCAGTCGGCGCTGTGTAGAATTTTCAGTCCCATTTGTCGACCCTTTCTGCCTTGCGGCATTTTCCGGTTTCCGAATCGATGGTGAACAGTACGGCCTCGATCTTGGCCGCGCCCTCCGCCCAGCGGTAGCGCTCTGTCAGATTGCCCCGGAATTTGGCGATGGACAGCTCCGGCCGGATACCGAGAACGGAGTCCCGGGGGCCGGTCATGCCCAGGTCTGTGACGTAGCCCGTCCCCTTGGGCAGTACCCGGACGTCCGCCGTGGGAACGTGGGTGTGGGTTCCCCACACGGCGCTGACCCGCCCGTCCAGCATGTAGCCCATTGCCAGCTTTTCCGAGGTGGCTTCCGCGTGAATTTCCACCAGAATGATCTTGGCGGTGATTTCTTTCAGAATTTTGTCCACCATCAGGAAGGGATTTTCCGGGCCGTAGTCCATGTTGCACCGGCCGATGAGGTCGATGACGGCCACGTCTCCCGCCGCCGTCTGTACGACCTGCCAGCCCCGTCCCGGAACCTGGGGGGCATAATTGGCCGGACGGACGATCCAGGGGCAGTCATCTACGTAGGGAACAATCTCCCGCTTGCTCCAGGTGTGGTTGCCCATGGTGATGATGTCCGCCCCGGCGTCCAGAATGCTGTCCGCCTGGTTGGGGGTGATGCCCACCACGGCGGCGTTTTCCCCGTTGACCACCGCGAAATCCGCGTAATACTGCCGCTTCATCTGCCGCAGATTCCGGCGGATCTGCTCCAAGCCCGGATTGCCTACCACATCGCCAACCGCCAATACCCGAAAGTCCATAGCTGCCTCCATACTTAAAGTTAAGACATACATTATAGTACAGAATTCCCACTTTCGCAAGCCTTAAGACGCAAGAAGGCAGAAGCACGGCCAAATGCCGACGCTTCTGCCGGGAAATCAGTCTTTCTTACCCTTTACCAGAAAAATTGCGACCAGGGAGCTGACCAGCAGCAGATACGGATAGAACAGATACCGCATGATGGAGAACGCCGACAAAGGGAACCCCATTTCCGCCGCCGCCGAGATGGCCACCAGCATCTGCGCGCCGTAGGGGATGATGCCCTGAAAAATGCAGGAGAAGGTGTCCAGAAGGCAGGCCGTGCGGGAGGGGGAGATGCCGTAATCCTCGCTCATTTCCTTGGCAATGGGGTTTGCCATGACGATGGCGACGGTGTTGTTGGCGGTGGCGATGTCCATGGCGCCTACCAGCAGACCCATGCCCAGCTGGCCGCCCTTTTTGCCCCGGAAGACCGTCCGGATGAAGCGCAACAGCGCGTCAAAGCCGCCGTAGACCCGAATCAGGGCGCACATCGCGGCCACGAGAATGGCCACCATGCTGGTCTCAAACATGCCCGCCGCGCCGTTGCCCATGCTGGCAAGCAAACCGGTGGCCTCCACCTGGCCGGTCAGGAGCATGATGACGGCGCCGGAAACAATGCCCGTCAGCAGAACGACAAAGACGTTGATCCCCGCGACGCCTCCCGCCAGAACCAGAACGTAGGGAATGATCTGAAGAAGATCATAGTGTTCGTCAATGGGCGCGGTATCATGCCCCATGGTCAGAAGCAGAATCAGTGCCAGCGTGGCAATGGCCGCGGGCAGGGCAATCCAGAAATTGCCCTTGAACTTGTCCTTCATGGGGCAGCCCTGGCCGTTGCAGGCGGCAATGGTGGTGTCGGAGATGAAGGACAGATTGTCGCCGAACATCGCCCCGCCCACGACGCTTCCGGTACACAGCGCCGTGTCAAAGCCGGACGCCTGAGCGACCTCCAGGGCGATGGGCATGATGAGGGTGATGGTGCCGACGGAGGTTCCCATAGCGGTGGAGACAAAGCAGGCGACCACAAACAGCACCGCCACGGCAAACCGGGCGGGGATGATGTCGAGCATGAAGTAGGCGACGCTCTGGGCGGAGCTGCGCCCCACCACGCCGACAAACGCCCCTGCCGTGAGGAAGATCAGCAGCATGGTGATGATGTTCTTATCCCCCACGCCCTGCCCCATGATGACAAGCTTTTCCTCAAAGGGAACCGCCCGGTTCTGAAGACAGGCTACTAAGATGGCCACGAGAAACGCGATGACGATGGGGATGTTGTAAAAGCCCATGGGGATGTGCAGACCGTACTCAAACAGCAGCCCCAGCCCAAGGTACAGCACGAGAAACACGCCGATGGGCAGCAGCGCGATGGGATTCCCTTTTTTCATATTCCAAACCTCTCAACGAACAGATTTTGCGTATTCTGTGGGGGTAATGCCGAACTTCTCCTTAAACTGCCGGGAGAAATGATGCACTGTGGAATAGTGGAGCTGGGCAGCGATCTCCGTAAAGTTCAGGTTGTTTTCCCGGATCATCTGCTTGCTCTCCTGGAGCTTGATCCGGCGGATGTATTCGCCGGGGGAAATTTGCAGGTTCTTGTGGAACAGCGCCGTGAGATAGCTGGGGCTGACGTCCACCTGCCGGGCGACCAGCGGCACCGACAGCTTTTCCCGGATGTGAGCGCTGATAAACTGCTGTGCCTGACGGATGATCTCGTTTTCGCTGTGAACGGCGTTGGAAGTTTGCAGCTTCCCGGCCTTGGGGGACGCGGCCTCCCGCTGGAGCTGGAGCAGCAGCAGATTCAGCTGATAGAGGATGATGTCGTTGGAGTAGGCATCCATAAACTCCTGTTCCCGCAGCATATTTTGCAGCAGCGTCGCCACGCTCTGGGGGGCGGAGAATTTCCGGTTCAGCAGGGGAGCCAGGTCAACGCCGCTGACGTCAAAGGAAATGGTCACAAATCGGGGGGCAACGCCGATGTCGGCGTACTGCATGTGCCACTGATTCGGGCCGTAGAGGACGATGTCCCCCTGCTTGAGCAGAAGATCCTGCCCGTCCACCACGCTGTGCAGCGCGCCCTGATCCACGTAGGTCAGCTCGGTCATGGGGTGGGACTCCCCGGAAAACAGGAAGCCCTGTTCCTTCTCCTGATAGAAAAAGGTGTAAATGCCCTCCACCCGCAGCTGATGATCCATCCGGGCGCTGCTGGGAGCATGGCGTTCCAGCTCCTCCGGCGGCTCCTGGGCGGACATCATCACCGTGGCGTCTCCCTGAAACGGCTCCAGGAGAAAATAAATCCCTTTCCGGACGACGGCGGGCTTATCCAGATAGAAACGCTGGTAGGTTTCCCCGTCTGTGCTGGCGGACAGGACGCTCATGCCCATGCCGCAGCTGATCCGGGTCTCCGACGCGGCGCGGTAGACCACCGCCTCCGTCCGCGACAGCCGCACGGCGGCAGCATCATCCCGGAACAGATTCCTGTCCGTCTGGGTGCGCTCGGACGGAACGCTGCCAAAGCAGCGGAACGTGACCTGATTCAGGTTTCGGATCATGGAAATCAACCCCCGAAAAAAGATGGCTTGCAGGAAAGCCGACATATAGATCATTATACCGGAAAAAGAGAAAAATGGCAAATATTTTTCTGCCACGCGCCAAAAAACCGTCAAAATGCCCAAACAGAGGCTATTTTTGCCAAGCAACGCACCGTTTCCCCGGAACACGTTCGGTACTTTTACGGGAAAATGATTCTGCCAGAGCCTAATAAATTGACGTTGGTCATTTCGCCGGTTTCGGGAGCGGCATGGTATACAAACAAATCGCCGGGGCAGGTCATAGACCTGCCCCGGCTGAGGTGACGGCGATTCATACTGAACTCCAATTAAAATCTTTAGAAAAGATTTTAATTGCCCGAAGGGCAAGGAGTTCATATGAGACTTG
>CAKTKF010000028.1 GCA_934569215.1 uncultured Oscillospiraceae bacterium | reverse complement strand
AAGCTCCAGAGCTTCTTCTTCATGCCCCTGTTCGGCCTGAACAACGCCACCATTTCCATCATCGCCTATAACTACGGCGCCCGCAAGCCCCAGCGGATCACCAAAACGCTGAAAATTTCCTGCACCGCAGCGCTGTGCCTCATGACGGTGGGGTTGCTGGTGTTCCAGATTTTCCCGGATTTCCTGCTGGGACTGTTCAACCCCTCCCAGGCCTTCCTGGAAATCGGCCGGGTCGCCCTGCGTACCATCAGCTGGAGCTTCCCCATTGCAGCCATCTGCATTGCTTTGGGTGCCAGCTTCCAGGCGCTGGGCAACGGCATTTACTCCACCATTGTCTCCCTGTGCCGTCAGCTGGTGGTACTGCTCCCGGTGGCCTATCTGCTGAGCCTGACGGGAGAGGTGCAAAGGGTCTGGCTGGCCTTCCCCATCGCGGAGGTGGTCAGCGGAACGGTAACGCTCATTTGCTTCGCCCGGATTTACCGCCAGAAGATCAAGCCCCTGTTCGAGCCGCAGGTGTAACGGCCCGTATCCCAACCATAATACAAAAAGCGTGTGCTGCAGCTTTGCAGCACACGCTTTTTTGCCCCTTAGGGGAATATCTTACGTTCCAATTGGGTAGGATGATTCCAAATCCCCTACGATGGTGCCGGGTTCTCCGGTGAAGGCTGAGAGTACCTCCACCGGAATCCCGTACTCCCGGGCAAGCTCTACGCTGCGGTCGTGGAGCACCTGGGCGCCGTTTTCGATCAGGGTCATCATTTTGGCGTAGCTGATCTGCCCGAAACGGGTGGCGTCGGAGTAAATTCTGGGGTCCCGGTCATAGACGCCGTCCACGTCCGTGAAGATCTGACAGCGGTCGGCCTTCAGCCAGGCCGCAAGGGCAACCGCCGTGGTGTCCGAGCCGCCGCGCCCCAATGTGGTGATGTCTCCCTCAGGGTCGGCACCCTGAAAGCCTGCCACGACCACGATTTTTCCCCCGTCCAGCTCCCGGCGGATGCGGGAAACGTCGATATCCTGTATCCGGGCGTTGCCGTGGACGCCGTCGGTCCGGATACCCGCCTGCCAGCCGGTGAGGCTCACGGCGCTGTAGCCCATAGCCCCGATGGCCATGGTCATCAGCCCCGCCGACATCTGTTCCCCGGCGGCGAGGTAGGCGTCCATCTCCCGGGCTGAACCCCGGCGGTTGACCTGGGTGGCCTTCTCAATGAGCATATCCGTGGTATCCCCCTGGGCGGAAACCACCACCACGACCTGGTTTCCCTGCCGGGCCAGCCCCGTGACCCTACGGGCCGCGGCGCGCAGGCGCGACATTCCCGCAAGGGACGTTCCTCCGTATTTCTGCACGATGAGCATATCGCACCCCTCCCAGTTCATCGTATGTCAGGGATGGGCGAAGTGTGACGAAGAAAACCGCCGCAGGAAAATCGCAAGCGGCGGTTTTACACTTAAGAATAGGAGGCAATTATCCGGCCAAAACCTCGGCCTTCAGGACGCCCTGGATGGCGGAGAGACGGTTCATCAGCTCCTCCAGCGTGATGGTCAGGTCGATGGTCTCCGCGGAGATGGTCACGACCGCCGTACCGTTGGTGGGGACGATGGAATTGATGGTGCTGATATTGGCGCCGGCGTCGGCAAAGACGCCCAGGATCTCGGACAGAAGTCCCTGCTCGTCGTGGAGCAGCAGCTGGAAGGTGATGATGCGGCCGGTCATCATGCTCTGGAATGGCAGCACGGCGTCCCGGTACTTATAGAATGCGCTGCGGCTGATGTCGGTCATGCGGGTGGCTTCGTTGACGGTGGACGCTTCGCCGGTGGAAAGCAGACGCTTTGCCTCCGCTACCTTCAGGAAAACCTCGGGCAGGGCGGAAGCTTCCACAATATAGTATTTGGGCTTGGTCGACATGTCGAACCTCCTTAAAACTGGTTCAATTTGTATGTGGCAGAACAACACCTGTTTTTCTACAATGTATTGTAACATACTTTTTTTAGAATGCAACCCCATATCACCAGAGTTTTCGTCGGAAAGGAGGAATCTTTTTGCGTCCAGTAGTGAAAAAGAGCATATCCGTGCTGGCGGCGTTTTTTGCCGTGTGGCTGGCTGCCCGGTTTCTTCTGCCCCTGTGCTTCCCCTTTTTGCTGGGGGCGCTGCTGGCTTTCGCGGCGGAACCCATGGTGGGCTTTCTCCAGAAGCGGCGGGTTCCCCGGTGCGTGTGCTCCGGCATCGGCGTCAGCATGGCCTTCTGCTTTCTTGCCATGCTGGTGCTGATCCTCTGCGCCTTCGCTCTGCGGGAGCTGCGGAGGGTGGCCGGGGTGCTGCCCGATCTGGAGGACACGGCAAAATCCGGCATCGGTCTTCTGCAAAGCTGGCTGCTGGAGCTGGCATCCCACACGCCTCAGAGCGTGCAGCCCCTGCTCAGTGAGAACGTGACTTCCTTCTTTTCAAACGGCACGTCTTTGCTGGACAAGGTCATCCGCTACATTCTGGGGCTGGCGGGAAGCATTCTCAGCCACATTCCCGACGGCGCGCTGAGCCTGGGGACGGCGGTGATCTCCTCCTTCCTGATCTCCGCCCGGCTGCCGAAGATCAAAAGCTGGCTGAAAAAGCGCCTGCCCGGAGAAAAGCTCAAGCCCATTGCGGACGCCCTGAAACGGATGAAAAACGCCGTGGGCGGGTGGCTGATGGCGCAGCTCAAGCTGATGGGCGTGACGTTTACCATTCTGACCCTGGGGTTTGTTCTGCTGCGGATCGCCTACGCCCCGCTGTGGGCGCTGGTGGTTTCGCTGGTGGACGCGCTGCCCGTGCTGGGTACCGGCACCGTGCTGGTTCCCTGGGCGGTGATCTGCTTTTTGCAGGGGGAGGGCGCAAGGGCGATCGGTCTGCTGGGCGTTTACGCCGTGGTCACGTTGTCCCGCTCCATGCTGGAGCCGAAGCTGGTGGGGCGGCATCTGGGGCTTGACCCTCTCGTGACGCTGATGGCGCTGTACGCCGGCTACAGGCTCTGGGGCGTGGGCGGGATGATCTTCGCCCCCCTGCTCGCTGTGACCATCATGCAGGTTACGCCGGGGCGTGGGGATGCCCCCGAAACCCGCTAAAGAAGAAAATTCCCAACAACCTATTGTACATCCCGTTCGTTTTTGCTATAATGTAGGGAAAATGTTATTACTGGATGTGCATGAATCGTGAAATACGGAATTTGGAAGGTGTCCCAGCCGGAGGCGGGGGCTGTCAACGCATTGGTTGGCAGCGGCTACGCTCCGCTGGCCGCCATGGTGCTGGCCTCCCGGGGGATCGGGGATGATCGACAGGCCAGAGCTTACTTAGATTGCAATGCGCCCCTGCTTGACCCCTTTCTGATGACGGATATGGACAAGGCCGCCGGCCGGGTGGGACTTGCCATGTCCCGGGGGGAGAAGATCGCCGTGTTCGGCGACTATGACGTGGACGGCATCACCGCCACCTGCCTGCTGACGGATTTTCTCCGCCGCCACGGCGCCGACGCGGTGAGCTACATTCCCGGCCGTCTGGAGGAGGGCTACGGCCTGAACCCCATCGCCATCCACCAGCTTCATGACGAGGGCGTCAAGCTGATCGTCACCGTGGACTGCGGCATCACCGCCGTCAACGAGGCGGAGCTGTGTAAGCAGCTGGGCATGGATCTGGTGATCACCGATCACCATGAGTGCAAGCAGACGCTTCCCGCCGCGGTTGCTGTGGTGGATCCCCACCGCTGCGATGGCGGCTATCCTCATAAGAATCTTTCCGGCGTGGGCGTGGCCTTCAAGCTGGCTTCCGCCCTGTGCGGCTCTCAGGAAACGGTGCTGGAAGAATACGCCGACATGGTCTGCCTCGGCACCGTGGCGGATGTTATGCCCTTGCAGGGCGAAAATCGGGTATTCGTGGCAAGGGGACTGGAATCTTTGGCCCACACCAAGCGCCCGGGCATCGCGGCGCTGATGGCGGAGTGCGGCTGCGCCCCGGAGGCCGTCAGCGCGTCCTCCATCGGCTTCATGCTGGCGCCCCGCATTAACGCCGCCGGACGGATGGGGCAGATCGATCTGGCAGTGGAGCTGTTCCTCACCGACGACCCGGACAAGGCCGCCGAGGCCGCCCGGGGACTGTGCGAGCTGAACCGGCAGCGTCAGGCTGTGGAATCGGAAATTTACCGGCAGGCCGTGTCCATGCTGCCCATGGGCAAGCCCCCGGAGGCCATTGTGCTGGCGGACGAAAGCTGGCATCAGGGTGTGGTGGGCATCGTGGCCAGCCGGATTGCCGAGGAATACGCCTGCCCCACCTTCCTGATCTGTCTGGACGGGGAGCATGGCAAGGCCAGCTCCCGCAGCCACGGGGGCTTCAATCTGTTCGCCTCCCTAAGCGCGCTGTCACCGCTGCTGGAAAGCTACGGCGGCCATGAGCTGGCGGCGGGCTTTACCATTTCCCGCGCCAACATTCCGGAGTTCCGCCGCCAAATCTGCGCCCTGGCCGCCCAGTTTTACACCGACGACGTGCCGCGGACGGTTCTGGACGTGGACTGCGCCGTTTCCCCGGAGCTGCTGACCCTGCATAATGTGGACGCCCTGCAAATGTTGGAACCCTGCGGCAACGGCTGCCCAAAGCCGGTGCTGATGATGAAGAATCTGACCATCGACCGCATCAGCATGGTGGGCGGCGGACGGCATATGCGCCTGCGCCTGTGCAGCGGCCATACGTATTTGAACGCCATCTATTTTTCCGCCAATCCCCAGACGGTGTCCATCCAGCCGGGGGACTTAGTGGACGTGGCCTTTACCCCCCAGGTGAACGAATTCCGGGGAACGCGCACCGTGCAGATGAACGTTATCGACATCCGCCCCAGCTGCAATGCCGAGTGCCTGCCCGACGCCGCGCCCTACCGGGACATGCAGCGGGGGAATCTGACCGCAGGCGAGGCCGCGGCGCTCCTGCCCGACCGGAAAATGCTGGCGCTGGTGTGGCGGTATCTGGATGCCGCGAACCCGGTGCAGGAATCCCCTGTGTGCCTGTGCCGCAAGATCGTCCGCTGGTCGGGCAAGCCCCTGAATCTGGGGCAGATGCTCACCTGCCTGGATATTTTCCGGGACGTGGGGCTGCTCACCGTCCAGCGGCAGCATAAGTATGTTTCCATCCGGCTGACCCCCGGAGAGGGAAAGGCCGACCTGAGCCAGAGCCAGACCATGCAGCGGCTGCTGCACGCGAAAGAGAGCTGAAGTAAAATGGAATCCTTTGAAGAACATTACGCGTCCATGTGCGACGCAATCAAAAAGCATCTGCCCGGTGCGGACATGGCGCTCATCGACCGCGCCGTGGACTACGCCAACCGGAAGCACAAGGTGCAAAAGAGGAAGGACGGTTCTCCCTACATCATCCACCCCCTGGCGGTCGCCCAGATTGTGGCGGAGATGGGGCTGGACTGCGACGCCATTCTGGGCGCCCTGCTCCACGACTGCATTGAGGACACCGACGCTTCCCATGAGGACATCGAAAAAATCTTCGGCCCCACCGTGGCGGAGCTGGTGGAGGGCGTCACCAAGCTGACCCGGGCGAATTTCTCCTCCTCCGAGCAGGCGCAGATGGAGAACCTGCGCAAGATGTTCATGGCCATGAGCAAGGACATCCGGGTGGTGCTGATCAAAATCGCCGACCGGCTCCACAACATGCGCACCATGCAGTACCAGACGCCGGAAAAGCAGATTCAGAAGTGCCGGGAGACAATGGACGTCTACGCGCCCCTTGCCCACCGCCTTGGTATGCAGAAGATCAAGTGGGAGCTGGAGGATACCTCTCTGCGGTATCTCGCCCCCATGGAATATAACGAGATCATGTCCTACCTCCAGGCGCACAAGGAGAAGGACGAGGCCTTCATGCGCACCATCCAGGACAAGATCACCCAGCGCCTGACCTCCGTGGGCATCCATAACACCACCTACGGACGGATCAAGCACGTCTACTCCATCTACCGGAAAATGCTTGCCCAGGGCAAGACCATCGACGAGCTGTACGACATCTACGCCTTCCGGGTCATCGTGGACACCATCCCCGACTGCTACAACGTGCTGGGACATGTCCACGACCTGTTCAGCCTGGTGCCGGGACGGTTCAAGGACTATATCTCCACCCCCAAGCCCAATATGTACCAGTCCCTGCACACCACCGTCATCGGCTCTCAGGGCATTCCCTTTGAGGTGCAGATCCGCACCTGGCAGATGCACGAGACCGCCGAATACGGCATCGCCGCCCACTGGAAGTACAAGCAGGGTACCGGCACGGGTACGGAGAAGGACTTCGAGTGGGTGCGCCGTCTGCTGGAAAGCCAGCAGGATTCCGATGCGGAAGAATTCGTCCAGTCCATGAAGATCGACATGTTCGACGACGAGGTGTTCGTCTACACTCCCAAGGGACGGATCGTCTCCCTGCCCGCCGGCTCCACGCCCATCGACTTTGCCTACGCCATCCATTCCGGCGTGGGAAATTCCATGATCGGCGCCAAGGTCAATAACCGCATCGCCAACATCGACACCACCCTGAAAAACGGCGATATCGTGGAGGTGCTGACCTCCAAATCCGCCAAAGGCCCCAGCCGGGACTGGCTGACCATCTGCAAGAGCAATCAGGCGAGAACCAAGATCAAGCAGTGGTTCAAGAAGGAGAAGCGGGAAGAGAACATCGTCCACGGGAAAGCGTCCTTTGAGTCGGAAATGAAGCGGGTGGGGCTGCCCCTCACCGCCGCCGCCGACCCCGAGCTGGAAGCGCAGCTCCTAAAAAAGCTGTCCTTCGACACCTGGGACGATATGTTCGCCGCCATCGGCTACGGGGGGCTCACCGCCGCCAAGGCTGTCGGCCGCATCCGGGACGATATCAACAAGGCGCTGAAGCAGCAGACCGCGGAAAAGCTGCCCCAAAGCCCCCTGCGCTTCCGCCCCGATTCCGAAGCGGTCATCCAGAACCGCCACGCCGTCAACGGCGTCATCGTGGAGGACATCGATTCCTGCATGATCAAGTTCGCCAAATGCTGCACCCCCGTCCCCGGCGACCCCATTGTGGGATTCATCACCAAGGGCTTCGGCGTCAGCATCCACCGGGCGGACTGCCCCAACGCCCAGAGCCGGGAGGATCCCCGTCAGGCCGCCCGCTGGGTGCGCGTCCGCTGGGCGACCCAGGAGGAGCAGCCCTTTGAGACCACCCTGGAGCTGGACTGTATCACCCGGGACGGCCTGATTCTGGACGTGGCCATGGTGCTGTCCACCGCCCGCGTCCGGGTCAAGGAAATGAGCGGCAAGGATTTGCCCGGCGGCCGCAGCGCCATCACCATCCGCTTCGAGGTCAAGAACGTGGCGGAGCTGGAATCCGTGCGGACGAAGCTGCTGAACATCCGGGACGTGGTCGGCTCCCGCAGGGGTCAGAATTAACGAGGGAGAATTGTTATGCGCGCTGTACTGACAAGAGTCAATTCCGCCTCCGTCGCCATTGACGGCCAGGTGGTGGGAAAAATCGGGAAGGGCTTTCTGATCCTTCTGGGCGTCGGCCCCAACGACACCGAAAAGGAATGCCGGTATCTGGCGGAAAAAGCCCTGGGACTCCGGATTTTTACCGACGAAAACGACAAAATGAATCTGGGACTGGACGCGGTGAACGGCGAGGTGCTGGTGGTGAGCCAGTTCACCCTTTACGGCAATTGCCGCAAAGGCCGCCGCCCCAGCTTTACCGACGCCGCGAACCCGGAACTGGGAGAGCGGCTGTACGAGCAGTTCCTCGCCGACTGCGAAAGTCTGGGGTATCCTCCCCAGCACGGACGCTTCGGCGCGGACATGAAGGTGGAGTCCGTCAACGACGGCCCCGTGACCCTGACTCTGGACACGGAGCAGCTGATGGACACCCCCAGACGAAAATAGGTGATTTTATGCTGACCATTCACACGCTGACCCTTGGGACTTACGGAACCAACTGCTATATCGTCAACGACAGCGCGTCCAAAACCTGCTGCGTCATCGACCCCGGCTACACCCCGGAGAAGATTCTGGACGAGGTGAACGCCCTGGGGCTGACCGTGGAGGCGATTTTGCTGACCCACGGGCATTTTGACCACGTGGGCGGCGTAAAGGAGATCGCCGCCGAGACCGGCTGCGATGTCTACCTCTGCGCCGACGAGCTGACCCTGCCGCCCCAGATAACGGCGGGGCCGCTCTACTACACCAAGACCTACGGCGAGGGGGATACCCTGCACCTTGCGGGGCTGACGATCTGCGTCATCCGCACCCCCGGCCATACCCCCGGCTCCGTGTGCCTGCTGATTGACGACGCCATGTTCTCCGGGGATACCCTGTTCGCCGGTTCCTGCGGCCGTACCGATCTCCCCGGGGGCAGCGACGCGGCCATGCGGGCGTCGCTGCATCGTCTGGCCGGGCTTTCCGCCGACTACCGGGTCTATCCCGGCCACGATATGGATACGACGCTGGCGGAGGAAAAGCGGTATAACCCATATCTGCAATAACCGAGGTTCTTATGAAACTGACACTACACGGTCATGACGACCGCTATGCCGTAGAGCAGCTGCAGCTGTCCCTGTTTCCCGACGGCACGGAGGGGGAGGCGGTTTCGTCCCTCCACCGGGGGAGAATCTGGCTTACCGCCGTCACGAAAATCACTGTAAACGGCACCACTGCCGCGGCTACCCGGCGGATCAAGGCGGCGGACGAAACCGTCCGTCTGCGCCGCCGGGCGCTGCAGCAGAGCTATTACCTGGCCGCGAAGCAGCTGCTGCCCGTCACGCCCCCATGGGGCGCGCTGGCGGGCGTCCGCCCCACGAAAATCACCACGAAGCATCTGCTGGAGGGCGGCAGCCCTAAATCCGCGGACAAGCTGCTGCGGGACGTGTATTACGTCACCGGCGACCGCCGGAGGCTGGCCGTCGACTGCTCGGTCTCCACAGTCCGGGCGGTGAATATGTTGCAGCCCAGCGATCTGTCGCTGTACGTCGGCATTCCCTTCTGCCCCACCCGCTGCACCTATTGCAGCTTCGTCAGCCGCACCATCGGCAGGAAAACGGAACTGCTGGAACCCTATCTGCGGGCGCTGGAACAGGAGATCGCGGTGACGGGCAGACTTCTGGCGCAGTCCGGGAGAACCGTCCGCACCCTCTACATCGGCGGCGGCACCCCCACGAC
>CAKTKF010000027.1 GCA_934569215.1 uncultured Oscillospiraceae bacterium | reverse complement strand
AGCCTGATGCGATCATCCATTTGGGGGACTTTTTTGACGACGGCGTAGTCATCCGCGGGGAAAACCCGGATACTCCATTTTACCAGGTGCCGGGAAACTGCGACCGGTTTCGCTGCCCCTCCTGGCAGCCGGAGACGCTGGTGCAGCCCGTGTTTGGCGTGAATCTTTTCATGACCCACGGACACCGGCACAACGTGAAAATGGGACTGAGCGCGCTACTGAAGGACGCCCGCGCCAGCCGGGTGGATGCGGTGCTGTACGGACACACCCACCAGGTCGACTGCCGCCGGGAGCCGGATGGCCTTTGGATTCTGAACCCTGGCAGCTGCGGCTACGGCGGGGGAACAGCCGGCCTTATCCAGGTGGAGGAACGGAAGATCGATTCCTGCCGGATTCTCAGGGAGTCGGATTTATAATTACCCCATCGTGGCAAGGAAAACCATGGCGCTGACGAAGCCAATCCCGGAAAGGATCGCAGTGACGATGTTCACGGCCTTCTCCACAAAGTAGCGCCTGTCGGCGGCATTGGGGTAGGCAGGGGCGCGGTAACGGCGCAAAGCCGTGCGGGGCAGAGTGTGTTGTTTCATTGGGAATGCCTCCTTTTGTTTTGTTGAAAACAGTATACAAAAGGTTCTGTCCAATAAACCGGACTAATTAAGCTTTTTTGAAAAATTTTTATCCCGGATGTGGGCGTCTTGCAACCCACCGGCAAATATGTTATAATACAGAAAAAGTTACCCGGAGGTATTTTATGGGAAAGACCGGTCAATTTGCGGAGAAGCAGACTGCTGTGCAGTCCACCGGCTTTGAGAAGTTCAAGACGGTGATGTCCAAAATCAATTCCGTCATCAATCTCATCGGCGTCTGGCTCTTCCGGCTGAGAAAGTTCATTATGGCCGCCCCGGTGATTTACGCCGCCATTCGGCTGGCTTCCTATAACGGTCAGCATCTGCCGGAGCAGGTGGGGCTTGATCTGCAATCCACCGGTGAGTTTGCCATGACCGTGAGCCGTCAGCTGGCGGTGATGGGGCCGCTGGGGCTGACGGCGGCATGTCTGCTGCTGATGTTCTGCTCCAGAAAGGCAATGTACCCCTGGGCGATCAGCATTTTCACCCTTGCGCTGCCGGTGCTGCTGCTGGTGAGCAATGTATACCCAAACTAAAGTCGCTTAAGAAATTCTTTTGCGTCTGTTCAAGGTTTCTTCACCAATCGCCGCCGGGAGTATGGTATACTGTAGGTACAGAGGCGGAGACAGTGGGGAAAGCCGATGCCGTGGAAATATCTGCGGATAAGCCAACGGTGTACCCGTGACACGCTGTGTCCCGTGGAGAGAGAAAATTATCATTGTGCGGCGGCTCAGCACTGAGCCGCCGCGTGTTTTTGCGAAGAAAGAAGTCCGCCGGGAACACCCGACGGACTTTTCGTCTATTCGCTTTTCAAATCCTGAACCTTTGCGTTTTTCCCGAAATATGCCAAAATATAGCTGACGAAGGAAATGCCCAGGAAAACCGCGTCTACCACCGCGATGACATTTACTACCGCCTCATCCACAAGGGGGAACAGCACCAGTGCGATCAGGCTGACGAACAGGACGGTGGTGCAGACCTTTCCGGCCATCAGCGCACCGGGAAGCATCTTTCCTTTTTTCAGATGCACCGCCCCCGCGATGAGCTGAAACAGCTCCTTGACGACGAACAGCGCCAGCACCGGGAACAGCTGGGGATGCTTCAGGGAAAGGCACACCGTCAGGGTGAACTGGGTGATCTTATCCGCCAGCGGGTCGAGAATTTTTCCCAGGGTGGAGACCATATTGAAGCGCCGGGCGACCTTTCCGTCGATCAGATCCGTCAGGCAGGAAACCGCCATGATCGTCCCGGCGGTGATATACTGATAGGTCTCGGTGGCGCCCAGATAGATGTAAATATACACGGGAATCAGCGCCAGCCGGAACAGGCTCAACAGATTCGGAATGGTGAAAACTTCCTTTTTCCAGTCCTTGATGTGCATGGATCATTCCTCCGAGACGGTTTGTTCTTTATTATAGTCAAAAAATCTCTGTTTATCAAGGGTTCGCAGCTCTTCCAGGAAAATTTTTATAAATTATCCATATTCTTCCGTCAGGGAAGATTGTTCAGGTTCGCCGCCAACGGGTAATGCAGGGCGAGATGCTTCCAGGTATGCTTATCCAGCGTCCCGGTCATCGGAAGGCCGCATAAAATTTGGAAGGACGACAGAGAGTCCACCGTCGGTTCGTCCAGAATGCCGGAATGGGTCGGTTCGGCGACGCTTTTATAGATGTCGGCAAGTACCGTCAGCATGGCCTGCGCCAGATACAGATGGGGGCTGCTTTCTCCCCGGCGAATGACCTGGCCGGGATTCATAATGATATCCACCGGCTGGGCGGCGTCGATGCGCACAAGGGCGGGGGTATAGACCCCGACGACGGCCTCCCAGGTCGCCTGATCGGTGACACCTGTCACCGGAAGACCGTGTTTTCGCTGGAAGGTGGAGACGGCGGCGGTGGTCTCCGGGCCGTAAATGCCGTCGGGAACAATGCGCAGATGGGTGGGGTCATCCTCGGCAATGACCCGGAGCATGGTCTGTAAGCTGCGGATAGGCTGACCAACAAAGGAAGATAGCGGTCTCATCGCGGCGCCTCCTGTCTTACGGGATCCTGATTCCCGGTGCTCAAAGGATTCCCCGGGAACTGGGTCAGGGTGGTGGATTGGGCGTACCGGTTTCTGGGCGGCGTCCCACCGATGATCGCGGCGGTATAGGGAAATTTCTCCGGGTCGTGCCAGCTGGTGGCTTCGATGCCGGAAAACTGGTCATAGATTTCGTCCCAGGTATCGAAATTCACAATACCGGTTTCCGGCAGGCCGAACCGGCGCTGGGCGGCGATGACGGCGCTGCGGGTAGCGGAACCGAAAATCCCGTCTATGGTGACGGGGGGAATTTCCCGGATATAGGCGGAAAGCACGCTGAGCATGAACTGTAGATGCTCCACCTTCACCCCCCGGTCGCCCTGCTCAATGGGGTCGCTTAGCGCCCAGGAGATGGTGTAGAACCGCTGTCCCTGACTGCGCAGCTCCGCGAGACTGGTCACGGCGACGTAGTAGCGCAAAAGGGCATACCAGGTCTCCCGGCCGACGACGCCGTCCACGGCAAGATTGACGATCTCCTGGAATTTCCGCACGGCGGCTTCGGTCTGCGCGCCGAAAATGCCGTCCACAAGAGGGATTTTGGGGATAGCAGGGTAGTTCTGGGATATCCGGTTCAGCTCCACCTGCACGATCACCACGCTGGGGCCGGTGGTTCCCCGGCGCAGAGGGGTGCCGGGATAGGAGGTGGTGATGCCCCGGATGGGGGCGTTGTTCACAATCTCCACATTGCCGTAGTAACTGCGCAGAATCCGGACGGTGTCGTACCCTTGCCGCGCCAGATTCTGGCTGCCCCACTGGCTCAGGCCCTCGCAGGTGACGGTGGTGCCGTTGCAGAATTTGGCAGCCAAAGGCTCCACAAAGCCGGGGCGGCGGAGATAGTCGTCGAACAGCTCATCCACCAGCCGGGCGACATTGGTAAAGTAGCTGCGCCCGTTGACGAAAAACTGGTCGTAGGCAGTGGAGTTGGTGATATCAAAGCTGTACCCCCGGCTGCGGTAAAACTCCGTGTACACCCGGTTCAGGGCGAAGGAGACGATGGCGAGGATGTTGGCACGCAGAGCGGCCTCCTCCCAGGTGGGGTAAATTTCGCTGGACGCTACGTTTTTCACATAGTCTACAAAATTTACGGTGACGTTGGCGGCGTCGGATGACGGCGCGCCGAGATGTACCGTGATTCGCTGCGGGATATAAGGAATGACTTGGGGCATAGGCTACCTCCTACAGATTTTGGGGAGGCGTGTTGAAAATTTCCGTCTGATCCCACTGATTCGGGAACTCCGACAGGGGGATCATCTCCAGATTCTGATTGGTGGTAGTATCGGCGAAAACCTGAAGATTTTCCGCTTCGATCTGCTCATAGCCCTTCAAACGGGCATAGAGATTTACGGTGGTATAGGGCTTTTCCCCGGCTTCCGGCTCCTGGCTTTCGGATTTATCCGGCACGGGAAGCTCGATGGGGGCAATCAGCCCGTTCCGGTCGGTCAGGCGCATGGCCAGGGCAGTGCCGTCGGTGGCGGTGACCGCAATGGCCACGTTTTCCAGAGGAAACCGGGCGGTGCTGGTGTAAGCGCGTACCTGTATGTATCCTGTAGCTGACAACAGGATCCCTCCTTTCTCCTACCAGGATATGCGCAGGGCGGCGGGATGGTGACAGGAAAATGCCGCGCCCCCTGTCAGGAGTGGCAGAGGGCGCAGTTTGTGTAAATCAGCTTATGTAATCATGAGACAGGAATATATTCGTAGATCGGAATGGTAGGCTTTCCGGCAGCATCCTTTTCCCAGCCGCTCTGGAAGGCCAACGCTTCAACCTGAGACAGATCAATAATTTCGTTAAAATTCCGGTATTCCTGAACATACACCAGATTGTCCCGGTCTTTGTAGTAGGAACCGCCTTCGGCTACCTGGACAAAGCTGCCGTCTTTCATTTTGATTCCGGCCAAGCTGGGATTTAATCCTTCGTTACTTTCATAGCCTGCATAATAGGCTGTCAGCTGAAGCTCTATCTGACCGGACATCTGGCCGATAGTAGCCTTCAGTAGAGTCATTCCATCTTCGTTTAGAGGTGCATTGGGAGCTATTTCAATAGCCCGTTCGGTTCCATTTAGTGGAATAGAGAGTTTCCAGCTTCCAGAAACCAACCGTTCTGTCTCGGTCGCTGCTTTCCCAAGGTCTGTTTCCTTGCCAAATCCTGTAAAAGAAAGATTTAATATCTTTCCAAGGTTCGCACCGCTGGAATCGATAAAATTGTAGCTCAAAGTCAACTCCATGCTCCCATCCGGCAGGTAGTATCTGCCAACAACATAGCTGTAGTCACTAAACTCTTCCATGGGGTAATGTTCTTCTTTGACAGGTTCGCCATTCTTATAAACAGATTCTCCGGATTCGTTTGTGACGATTCCGTCATAGAAATGATAACCGGCAGAACCACAAAACTCAGCATTTCCGTCAAGAGTGGGTCTTTCTCCATAAAAGCAGGGCCGTACCCCATCTGGTAATTCAAATCCTTCAATCTTCAAAACAATACTTGCCCGCCACTGATCTACAATAGTCTGCTTAACGGAAACGGTTATACCCTGATCGGTAGCCGACAAGCCGTCTTCTTGAATCTGATCCTGCGGATAAATCACAGATAGACCACTCTGTTCAGCCTGTTGACGGATCGTGTTGCTGGGACGAAACCAATCTTCCAATCCAGAAGACCATCTGGCATATATAATCGCACATCCAACCAGTAGCAGAGTCAGCGCAATCACGGCGGCGATCAGCCATATTTTCTTTGTGGACAGGCATTTTAATTGTGCTTTATTCTGGTTTATGGTAGTAGTGATTGCGTTTCTGACAGGCATATCCTGTTCGGATTCCTCAATGTACTTTCGGTCAATATAACTCAAACCGATTAACAGTTTTTTCCCATTCATACTTGGATTCCCTCCTGTTCCAGATATGTACACAGTTTTGCGCGGGTGCGGCTGAGCTGCATTTTGACTTTGCTCTCTGTGATACCGTACCGGGCGGCGATTTCCGCAATGGTATCTACATGCCAATACCGCCGCAGGAAAATCAATCTGGTTTCCTTGGGCAGACTTTCCAGAAAGGCATTCAGAGCTTTCCCGATTTCCCTTGCTTCCATTTCCCGGTCTCGGCTGATATCCGGGATACACAGCTCCATTTCCTCTGTCAAAGTTACGACCTCGGCATTTCGTTTGGCTGCTTGTTTCCAGTCAACCTTGTGAAAAGAGAGATGGCGGCAGATGGAAGCGATGAACGCATAGAAGTAGGTGGGACGTTGGGGAGGAATGATTTCCCATGTTTTCATATAGGTGTCACTCACGCTTTCTTCTGCATCTTCCCAATTGTTCAGAATCTTGTTTGCCAGCGCACGGAGCTTTCTTCCATAAGTAGCATCCGCCTCGGCAATGGCATCTTCGTTTCTTGCCCAGAACAATTCGATTATTTTCTTATCTTCCAATGAGGTTCACATCCTTTCAATTCGTTCCTCACCCTAACAGTACGAAGTTTTCTCTCTCGGGTCACATATTTTTGAAAAAAACCGTTTCTAACATTATGTCACATCCAATCGGGAAATACAAGGATGGTTGGAACGGCAAAAAGAACCTGCCGCCCGCGTCTGAATGTGGACGGCAGGTTTTTGTCACAAATATCCCTGCATCTGGCGGATATTGGCGGTCTCGCAGTCCAGCAGCTTCTGGCTCAGTGTGTTGATCTGCTCGTCCTGTTGACCGAACTGATGGAGGGTTTTCAGGCCCTTGATCATGCCCCTGGTGTTGCCCTGAATCATCATGTCGGCAATTTTGGAGTCGGTGTTCCGGCCGCCCAGCTTCATCCGGGTCATGAGATTCGACCAGACCCGTACGGAGGGGTCAAGCTCGTCCATGTCCCAGCCCCGCTGGGTGGCGATGGAATGGGCTTCGGTTTCGATGGAATCGTATTCCCGGAGCTGGGATTCCAGCGCTTTCCGCAGCCCGGGACGCATACTGGTGTCCAGCACACTGCGAATGCCGATCTGCCCCATCTGGGTGGTTTTCAGGACGGAGGTCAGAATTTCTCTGCTGTTTTTCATAAAACATCACCGCGCTTAGTATGCACATTCTTGCCTTTGTCATGCATAAAATGATTGGATAGAGCAGATATCTTAGGAAAAGGATGTGGTGAATATGTGCGCCATCAGCGGAATGATAAACCTCCCGGCTTCGGAGAAAACCCTTTGCCGAATGCTGGAAACGATGCACCGCCGGGGGCCGGACGACCGGGGCGTGTATCGGGAAAAGGGGTGTACGCTGCTTCATGGGCGGCTTGCCATCATTGACCCGGAGGGCGGCCGCCAGCCCATGACCCTTGCCTGGGCAGGGGAGGAATATGCGTTGGTTTACAACGGGGAGCTGTACAATACCGGGCAGCTGCGGAGCGAGTTGTCCTCCCTTGGACACACATTTCTGGGACATTCCGATACGGAGGTGCTGCTTCATGCCTATGCCCAGTTTGGGGCGGCGTGCGTGGAAAAGCTGAACGGCATTTTTGCCTTCGCCGTGTGGGAAAAACACCGGGGACGGCTGTTTCTTGCCCGCGACCGGATCGGGGTGAAGCCCCTGTTTTATAAGAAGCACGACGGCGGTCTGCTGTTTGCCTCGGAGATCAAGACGATTCTGACGTACCCCACCGTCCGGGCGGAGCTGGACGAAAACGGCGCTGCCCAGCTGATTCTTCTGGGGCCGGGGCGGCTGCCGGGAAGCGGGGTGTTCCGGGGAATCTCCGAGCTGGAACCGGGCTGCTGCGGCTTTTTCGCCGACGGGGAGCTGCGCCTTTGCCGGTACTGGAAGCTGATGGACAGGGAACACCGGGATTCCTTCAACGAAACGGTGGAAAAGGTGCGCTTTCTTGTGACGGACGCCATCCGGCGGCAAATGGTGTCCGATGTTCCCATCGGGACGTTTCTCTCCGGCGGTCTGGATTCCAGCATCATCACTGCCGTCTGCGCCGGGGAAATGGAAAAAAGAGGGGAGCGGCTGAAAACCTTCTCCGTGGATTACCTGAACAACGACAAGTATTTTCAGGCAAACAAATTCCAGCCCAATTCCGACAGCAGCTACATTCATCTGATGACGGACGCCTTGCAGACCGACCACCACTGGACGATTCTCGGCGCCGACGAGCTGGCTGCAACCCTGGAGGAAGCCACCGTTGCCCGGGACTTGCCAGGAATGGCGGACGTGGATTTTTCCCTGCTGGCCTTTTGCCGGGAGATTCGGCAGGAGGTAAAGGTCGCCCTGTCCGGAGAATGCGCCGACGAGATTTTCGGCGGCTATCCATGGTATCGCGACCCGGAGGTTCGTGCCAGAGAGGGATTCCCCTGGGCGCAGAATACGGCGGATCGGGCGGCGATCCTGACGCCTGCGATCACCCTCAACCCGGCAGAATTCGTGATGGATGCCTACAACCGGACCTGCCGGGAAAGCGACATTCTCCCCGGCACCTCTGATCAGGAGCGGCGGATGAAGCAGATGGTGAACCTGAATTTCCGCTGGTTCATGCAGACACTGCTGGACAGGAAAGACCGGATGAGCATGTACCATTCTCTGGAGGTTCGCGTGCCCTTCTGCGACTATCGGATTGCGGAATATCTGTACGGCGTTCCCTGGGAATACAAGGACTATCAGGGGCAGGAAAAGGGACTGCTGCGCCGGGCGGTGGAGGGACTTCTGCCGGAGCAGGTACTGCACAGGAAAAAGAGCCCTTACCCCAAAACCTTTGACCCCCGTTATGAGCAGCTTATGGAAGCCCGGCTGCAAGCCGTTCTGGACGACCCCGCCGCGCCCCTCTGGCAGCTTGTCTCGGCGGAGGAAGTGAAAAAACTGTTGCATCGGGAGACGCAGTGGCCGTGGTACGGGCAACTGATGCGCCGCCCCCAGACCATCGCCTATCTGTGCCAAATCGACTTCTGGCTGCGGCACTATTCCGTGGAGCTGGTGTTCTAAGTCCTTTACCGGATTTTACGTTGACGGCGGGGTGTGGGTGTGCTAGAATATGGCGGAAGCGGAAGTAGATATCAGGGCGTACCAAAAGAAGTCACTGCGCCCCCACAACAGGAGGACTGTTTATGCGTAAAACAAAAATCATCTGTACCATCGGCCCCGCCAGTGAAAACGAGGAAACGCTGACCCAAATGTGCCTTGCCGGCATGAACGTCGCGCGGCTGAACTTTTCCCACGGCACCCATGCCGAACACGAGCGGAAAATCGAGCTGGTCAAGCGGGTACGTCAGAAGCTGGGGCTGCCCATTGCCATCATGCTGGACACCAAAGGGCCGGAGTACCGTATCGGGACATTTGCTTCCGGCAAGGTGGAAGTGAAAACGGGGGACAGCTTTACCTTTACCACCCAGGACGTGGCAGGGGACGAGACGAAGGTCAGTGTCAATTATAAAAATCTCCATAATGACTTGAAGCCGGGCAACACCGTAACGGTGAACAACGGCATTGTCCGGTTTGAAGTGGAGAGCATCGAAGGCACCGAAATCCACTGCA
>CAKTKF010000026.1 GCA_934569215.1 uncultured Oscillospiraceae bacterium | reverse complement strand
ATGCCAAGGTACATCGGCACCAGTGCCGCGTGCTCCCGGGAGGAACCCTGCCCGTAGTTGCTGCCGCCCACGACGATGCCGTCTCCCGCCGCCTTGGCTCTCTCGGCAAAGGTGGGATCGCAGACCTCGAAGCAGAACTTGCTCAGGTAAGGGATGTTCGACCGGTAGGGCAGAATCTTCGCGCCGGCGGGCATGATGTGGTCGGTGGTGATGTTGTCCCCCACCTTCAGCACCAGCTTTGCCGTCAGGCTGTCGGCAAATGGCTTGCTCTTGGGGAATTCCTTGATGTTGGGGCCGCGAAGCACCTGAGCGTCCGCCGCCTTATCCGCGGGGAGGGGGGGCAGCACGGCAGAGTCATTTACAAGGAATTTCTCCGGCATGGTCACGTGCAGCGGCTCGTCAATGGTGGTCGGGTCGGTGATGTATCCCGTCAGGGCGGAAGCCACGGCGGTTTCGGGGGAAACCAGATACACCTGCCCGTCCCGTGTTCCGGAACGGCCCAGGAAATTCCGGTTGAAGGTTCTCAGGGAAACGCCGCCGGAGTTTGGCGAGAAGCCCATGCCGATGCAGGGGCCGCAGGCGCATTCCAGCAGCCGCGCGCCGCTGGCGAGAATGTCTGACAATGCGCCGCAGTCGCTGAGCATGGTCAGCACCTGCCGGGAGCCGGGGGACACGGACAGGCTGACAGAGGGGTGAATGGTCTTGCCCTTCAGCATGGCGGCGACCTTGAGCATGTCGTACAGGGAGGAATTGGTGCAGGAGCCGATGCATACCTGATCGACCTTCACGTCTTTCAGCGTCTCCACGGCCACCACGTTGTCCGGGCTGTGGGGGCAGGCGATCATGGGTTTCAGGGTGCTCAGGTTAATGTCGATGATCTTATCGTATTCCGCGTCCGGGTCGCTGGACAGGGGAACGTAGTCCCCTTCCCTGCCCTGGGCTGCCAGAAACTTTCTCGTGACCTCGTCGGAGGGGAAAATGGAGGTGGTCGCGCCCAGCTCGGTGCCCATGTTGGTGATGGTGCCCCGCTCCGGGACGGACAGGGTGGCAACGCCCTCGCCGCCCCACTCAATGATCGCGCCCACGCCGCCCTTGACGGAGAGAATCCGCAGCAGCTCCAGGGACACATCCTTGGCGGTGACGTAGGGTCTGAGCCTGCCCGTCAGATTCACCTTGTACATTTTCGGCATGGTGATGTAGTACGCGCCGCCGCCCATGGCCACCGCCACATCCAGTCCGCCTGCGCCGAAGGCCAGCATACCGATGCCGCCGCCGGTGGGGGTGTGGCTGTCGGAGCCGATGAGGGTCTTTCCGGGCTTGCCGAAGCGTTCCAGATGCACCTGATGGCAGATGCCGTTGCCCGGACGGGAGAAATACACGCCGTGCTTGGCGGTGACGGTCTGCAAATAGCGGTGATCGTCGCTGTTCTCAAAGCCGCACTGGAGGGTGTTGTGGTCGACGTAGGCAATGCTCAGTTCCGTCTTCACTCTGGGGATGCCCATGGTCTCGAATTCCAGATAGGCCATGGTGCCGGTGGCGTCCTGGGTCAGGGTCTGGTCGATGCGCAGCGCCACCTCGCTGCCAGGGGTCATGTCTCCGGACACCAGATGGGATGCAATGATTTTTTGTGCAATTGTCTTACCCATGATTTATGAATCCTCCCAACATGTGCTTTTTCGCGTTTTCGATATGCTTCGCCATCAGGCTTTCCGCCAAATCCGCGTCGCCGGAGGCCATGGCGTCGAAAATCGCCTTGTGTTCCTTCCGGGTGTTGACGGTGCGGGACCAGTCCTCCATGGAAATGCGGCGGTAGCGCCGGGTTTTCCGGTGCAGCGGAATCAGCGTGTCCATGATCACGGTGCGCTTGCTCAGGTAGCAGATCAGGTCGTGGAACTGTTCGTCCACCTGCCGCAGCTGCTCCGCGTCCCCCTTGTCATAGTAAAAATCCTGAAGGTCGACGATGTGGGTCAGCTGGGCAAGCCCCTCGGGGGTCATGTTCTTCGTGGCGTAGTAGGCGGCAAGCCCCTCGATGCGCTGGCGGATGTTCATGATATCCTCCAGGTCTTCCTCGGTAATGCCCACCACCCGGGAGCCTTTTCCGGTGTCCTCAATGAGCCGCTCCTGTTCCAGGCGGCGCAGCGCATCCCGGATGGGGGTGCGGCTGACGCCCAGCTGGTCAACCAGCTTCAGCTCCGTCAGAATCTCTCCCCGGGGATAGACGCCCTGAATGATGTCATTCTCCAGCTTCTCGAAGACCTGATCGGCCAGAGACGTGGTTTTGAATTGATTCATATTCTTCTCCTTACCCTCTTTCGGCAAAGTCAGGGGCAAGCTGCCGGATTTTCTCTTTCAGCTCCCGTTCCGTCATGACCGTCTGGCGGCCGTCCTCGTACTGTCGGTCTACCCATTCCTTCATGGCGACCACCAGCGGCGACTTTTTGTCCAGCTTTTCGCCGTCCTCCAGGCCGTAGGTCTGGTTAATCCAGTAGGCGACGCCCGCAAGCCCGGAGGTTTTGCTGATCTGCACCGTGGCGGGCTTGTTCAGGATTTTCTTGGTGTCGAAAATGGTGTAAATTTCCTCGTCCTTCATCAGTCCGTCGGCGTGGACGCCCGCCCGGGTGACGTTGAAGGCGCTGCCCACAAAGGGCGTCATGGGCGGGATACGGTAGCCGATTTCATTTTTGAAGTAATCGGCGATTTCCGTGATGACCGTGGTGTCCATGCCGTCCAGAGAGCCCCGCAGAGACGCATACTCGAAAACCATAGCCTCCAGCGGCACATTGCCCGTCCGCTCGCCGATGCCAAGCAGGGAGCAGTTGACCGCGCAGGCGCCGTAGAGCCACGCCGTGGAGGCATTGGCCACGCCCTTATAGAAATCGTTGTGTCCGTGCCATTCCAGATGCTCGCTGGGGACGTCGGAATAGTGCTGCAAGCCGTAGATAATGCCCGCCACGCTTCGCGGCAGCGCCGCCTCGGTGAAGGGAACGCCATAGCCCATGGTATCGCAGGCGCGAATCTTCACCGGCACCCCCGCTTCCCGGCTCAGCCGCTGCAATTCGTTGACAAAGGGCACCACGAAGCCGTAGAAATCCGCCCGGGTGATGTCCTCCAGGTGGCAGCGGGGAATGACGCCGGCATCGAAAGCCTCCTTCACCGTGGCAAGGTAGTAGTCCATGGCCTGACGTCTCGTCATCTTCATTTTCTTGAAGATGTGGTAGTCCGAGCAGGAGACCAGGATGCCGGTTTCCTTGATGCCCAGGTCATGCACCAGCTGGAAGTCTTCCTTCGTCGCCCGTATCCAGCTGGTGATCTCCGGGAATTTGAGGTCCAGCGCCATACATTTTTCAATGGCCTCCCGGTCTTTTTTGCTGTAGATGAAGAACTCCGTCTGGCGGATGATGCCGTAAGGGCCGCCCAGCTTGCTCAGCAGCTTGTAGATGTTCACGATCTGGTCAACGGAGTACGGCTCCACGGACTGCTGACCGTCCCGCAGGGAGGTGTCCGTAATCCAGATTTCCTCGGGCATGGACATAGGCACCCGGCGGTGGTTGAACGCCACCTTGGGAATGGTGCCGTAGGAATACACATCCCGCTGCAAATTCGGTTCCGCCACATCCTGGAGGGAATATTTGTAGGATTTCTGCTCCAACAGGTTGGTCTTACTGGAAATCTCTAGCATAGAGGAAGCCCCTTTCCGCTTTTCTGTTTCAATGTATACAATTATACAAACATGCAATGATTTGTCAATGCACGAATACAACAAAAAACGGTCTGCCGCAGCAGACCGTTTGGTAATCTTTTTTCCTAGCCAAGCATCACGTCCAGAAGCATCATCACCGCGAACCCCAGGATAATGCCCATGGTGGCGCAGTAGGGCTGCTCCTTCTGATTTTGCTGGCACTCCGGTATCAGCTCGTGTACCGCCACCAGAATCATCGCCCCGGCGGCGAAGGCAAGGGCGTAGGGCAGAATCGCTTCCACCGTCACCACCAGCAGCGCGCCGATCACCCCGGACACCGGCTCCACCAGGCCGGAGGCCTGCCCCAGCAGAAAGCTCCTGCGCCGGGAATAGCCCTCGCGGCGCAGCGGCACGGACACCGCCGCCCCCTCCGGGAAATTCTGCAAACCGATGCCCACGGCGATGGACACCGCCCCCATCAGCCCATCCGGGCTTGCGCCGGTTCCCAGCGCCCCGAAGGCCACACCCACGGCAAGCCCCTCGGGAATATTGTGCAGGGTGATGGAAAGCACCAGCATGATAATGCGGTTCAACCGTTCCCCGGGCATTCCCATGCCCGCTCTCTTTCTGGCAAGGCCTACGGCCTTATCCGACCCCCACAGAAACAGCGCCCCCAGCAGGAACCCGGATACCGCCACAAGCCAGGCAGGGGTATTTCCCGCGGCTTCCGCCCGCTGGATGGCGGGCTGCAACAGCGACCAGAAGCTGGCCGCGATCATCACGCCGGCGGAAAAGCCCAACATAAGATTCAGCGCCTTGGTACTGGGGGATTTGAAAAAGACCACCGTGGCAGCGCCAAGTGCCGTCACAAACCAGGTCCCCAGTGTCGCCATCAGCGCCAACCAGACATAATGTTCCACATCGCACCTCCCGTAACCATTATAGTTTTCGGTTGGCGATTCGGTGCGTGTGTTTGTCGAAAAAGCCGTTTGGGAACTACCTTTCCAGCCTGGAAATCAGCGCCGTGCCGTTTTCCCGCAGCCATTTCCGCCGGATTTCATAATCCGGTAAGACCCGCCCGACCTCCGCCCAGAAGCGGGCGGAGTGGTTCATTTCCTTCCGGTGGCACAGCTCGTGGACGACCACATAGTCCAGCACCTCCGGCGGCGTGAGCATCAGCAGGCAGTTGAAGTTGAGATTGCCCTTGCCGCTGCAGCTCCCCCACAGGGTATGCTGGCTGCGGATGGTGATTCTGCCGTAGGTCACGCCCACCAGCGGGGCAAAATAGGCAGCCCGTTCCGGTACTGTTTGCCGCGCCTGACTGGCAAGCGCCTGCAGCTGCCCGTCCGAAAAAGCAGGAAGCCGCGCCGCCGCAGTCTGTTTTTCCAGATGCTTTTCAATCCAGCCGGATTTGCTTTCCACAAATCGCCGGATATCCCCATTGGACATCCGCCTTGGGCATCGCACCAGCACCTCACCCCCGGGGACAATCTGCAGGGAAACGGTTCTGCGGCTGCTGCGGATAACGCGGTATGGGATATTGTATTTTTCCACTTTATCGTTCATAATTCCTTCAAATAATCTCATTTTTACCTAAGGCCGTATCTGAAAGTTGTCAAAACGCCCAAGCAGCGGGTCTTTTTCCCCTGTGCCGCGCCATTTTCCCTTGAAATACATATCCAGTATTCCTGCGGAAAAATGGCTTGCCCATGGCAAAAATCCCTCGCTGTTGGTCATTTCGCCAGCTTTCAGACACGACCTGGTTTCCAGAATTTACAGCTTGAAAATCAATTACAAATCGGTTACAATCCCTTTGTCTTCGCGAGGCAAATACTGAAACAGGAGGTTGGCAAGATGTTCTTTTTCAATTGCAGCACCAACAATTCTGATTGCAGCTCCATTTGGCAGCTGCTGAGCCGTCTGTGCGGTTTCGGCTGCTAATCATTCTGTGGCCTTGGGCGATCCCGTGTTCCACGGGGTCGCCTTTTTTGTCAAGCCCAAAAACGCAGTACCGAAAATTTCCGGTACTGCGTCTTTTTGTAGTGTTATACGCCCCCGCGGATTTCCAGGAGCTTGCCCTTGAGGTCGTTCTCCATCTTCGCCATTTCCGCTTCGGCGGCAAGGCGCTTTTCCCGGCCTTCGGACTGAATCTTCATCACGTCGTCCAGCGTCTGGATCAGCTCGGCGTTGGTCTTCTTCAGGGTCTCGATATCCACGATGCCCCGCTCGGCTTCCTTGGCGGTCTCCACGGATGCCATGTGCAGCTTCTCGGCGTTCTGCTTCAGCAGGGCGTTGGTGATGTCGTTGACCTGCCGCTGGGCCTGAGCGGCCTCATTGGAGTGGGCAATGCCCAGCGCCAGAACCATCTGGTTCTTCCACAGGGGGATGGTGTTCATCAGCGTGGTCTGAATCTTCTCCACCATTACATTGTCGTTATTCTGGATCATGCGGATCTGGGGCGCGGTCTGGATGGAAATGGTGCGGGTCAGCTCCAGGTCATAGATTTTCTTCTCGAACCGGTTGCACTTGTCCGCCAGATCCTTTGCCGCCTGGGCGTCTTCCGCAAGGCCGGTGGCCTGCGCCGTGGCTTCCAGGTCTTTCAGCTTGCCTTCCCGTACCTCCTGGAGCTTCTTCTTGCCCGCCAGAATGTACATACTCAGCTCCTTGAAATAAGCAAGGTTCTGCTCGTACATCTTATCCAGCATTGCGGAGTCCTTCAGCAGCCGCACCTGGTGCTGCTGGAGGGCGTCGCCGATCTTCTCCACGTTGACTTCCGCCTTGGCATAGCGGCTCTTCATAACTTCCAGCTTGTTCGCCTGCTTGCGGAAGAAGCCAAGGAATCCCTTTTCTTCCTCGGCATCGAAGCCCTTCAGCTCACCCACCACGTTGACGATCAGGTCGCCCACCTCGCCCAAGTCCTGGGTACGCACGTTGGCAAGGGCGGCGTCGGAGAAATCGGCCATTTTCTTCTGGGTTCCCGCGCCGTACTGCAAAATCTGGGCGGTGTTCTCCACGTCGATCTTCTGGGCAAAATCATCGACCATCTGCTGCTCCTGGGGCGTCAGCACCGGCTCGGCAACCTTGGTCTGCTGCAGCTGCGTTTCCTCGGCCACGACCAGCTTGGGCGTGTTTTCCAGCTCCGGCTCCAGAGTCAGGCTGGGGATGGGGGCGGATTCGTTCATATCCTTGTATTCAGCGTCCATAATTGATCTCCTCTTCCTAGTTTTTTATAATGTCTGCTGTTTCTTCACTTGGGATAAGCCGTCCTCCGTCAGTCCCTCCTGGGCAAGCAGGGTGTTAAGAACGGAAATGTCGCTGGAAACGTCCATGGCGGAATCCCGGAACAGGTCGTCCAGCAGCTTCTCAAAGGCCAGATTCAGCGTATCCAGCGTGGCCTCGATTTCCTTCTTGGAAGCCTGAATGTTCTCCCCCTGCACAGGCTGGGCGTCCATGTCCGCGTAGGCGTTCAGGAGCTTCACCGTCATGGGCAGGTAGTAGTCCATCAGCTTCTTCAGGTCGGGAACCACCTCCGGGTGCGCCTCCGCCCGCTCAAAGATACGGCGGACGATCAGCTCCATCCGGGAAATTTTCTCAGAAATTTCCTCCCCGGGAATGGCGTCGTTGCAGGCGCGTATCTGGGCGATGAAGGCATTGCCCCGATCCAGCACCTCCTGCACCTGGGGGTCATGGGCAGCAGACACCTTCGGTGCGCTGGCCGCGGCCTCCTGCCGCTGACGCTCTTCCAGCGCCAACCGGCTCTGCTCATAGTGCCGGTAGGTCTCGTCGCTGGTGATCAGGCAGGTTTCCTCCTTGTCCATATGCCCTTCCAGGAACAGCCCCTTGTTGATCATCTTCTGCAATTCCTTGCGGACGAATTTCACGTTTTTTCCGACGCTCCGCGCCAACCGCTCCAGGGTGCAGTGGGTGTTCTCCCCCAGGGTTCTGCGGTACATCTTGAACCGGCTGACCCATCCCAGCTTGCGGATGCCGCTGACGATCAGCCATGTTCCGGCAATGATGCCGCCCGCCGTAATCACGGTGGACGCGACCCCCAGACCGGCTCCCACAATCAGCCTGACCAGCAGAGAAATAAAGGACACGAACCCGGTGAGCAGCGCCATACCGCCGCCTACGATCTTCACAAGCCCCACGGCGGTCTCGCCGCCGGTTCCGGCGTAAAGGGCGGGAAGGTCTTTCTTTTCCTCCACGACCGTGGCCTCGACCTCCCGATAGACGGGTTTGGCAGGTTGGGGCGCGGGGCGGGCAGCGGCTTCCATCGCCTTGCGGACGGCCTCGCTTCCCATATCCACGGCCTTGCCCACGGCCTGGCAAACCGTCTGGTTCAGCTTCTGATAGTCGTGGGAATTGACGGCCTTGTCCACAATGTCCTGAATGCTTCTCCCCAGGTCATCCCAGTCCTGATTTTTATTTGCCATACGATCCTCTCCAAAATATATTCTCTATCATTATAGCGTGATTCCCCGAAAAAAACAAGCGATCTGTAAAAAATATGTAACCCTTTCCCCGTCTCCGGGAAAAGAGGCAAAAGGCTTGACATTTTTCCGGATTCCGTGTAAAATGGCACCGTTTTGCCGAACTTTTGGGAAGAAAGAGAGGGGCTGTCATGGATTGGCGAAGCAGAAGCACCCGGAAGCTGCTGGGAAAAATCGTAACGGTGCAGGTTGACCGTCCCATCGGGTATCTTCACGGCGACATCCTGTATCCCGTCAATTACGGATTTGTCCCGGGGCTGGTGGGCGGTGACGGCGAGGAGCAGGACGCCTACATTTTGGGCGTGGATACGCCCCTGCCAAGCTTTACCGGCCGGGTCATCGCCGTCATCCGGCGGCACAACGACTGCGAGGACAAGCTGGTGGTCGCGCCGGAGGGGCTTTCGCTCCATCAGGGGCAGATCGCCCAGGCCGTCCGTTTTCAGGAGCAGTATTTTATCAGCACCATCGATTCCGTATTCCAAAAATCCTGCGGGGTCGTCCCCTTCCGGCGCTTCGGCGGAAACGCGGAAGTTCTGCTTCTGTTCCAGCGGGGTTCCGGAACATGGAGCTTTCCCAAGGGTCACATGGAGGCCGGGGAAACAGAGCAGCAAACCGCCCTCCGGGAGCTTTTCGAGGAAGCCGGATTCCGGACAAAGCTGGTTCCCAGCGCCAGAGCCGCCACGGAATACCGCATCAGCTCCGCCGCCAGGAAACAGGTCGTTCTCTTCCTGGGTGAAGTTCACGGCGAGCCGAGGCTCCAGGCCAAGGAAATCGAATCCTGCCGCTGGGTGAAGCCTGGCGAACTGGAACAATATCTTCTACCCCAGGTCGCAAGCGCCGCAAAAGCGCTGCTTGCCCGGATATAAGGCAGCACCGCACAATTGCGTCTGCGAGTCTCAGCCGTCTTTTTGCCGAATTGTGCGGTGCTGCCATAAAACGCCTTTCTACCGTTCATCGGCCAAAATTGACCGATGAACGGATTTTTTAACACTTTTGCTCCCCTTTATGATATAGTGTAAACGCAAGGAGGTGTCCCATGA
>CAKTKF010000025.1 GCA_934569215.1 uncultured Oscillospiraceae bacterium | reverse complement strand
ATTACCAGCGTAAACCCCGGCGTACGGGAAATAATAGGCTTGAAGCAAGATTCATTTGGAGGTTAAAACATGAAAAAATATGCCACTTTCGTACTGGTTCTTGTCCTTACCGCGGCGCTGTTTACCGGCTGCGGCTGCACCAACCAGGACCCCAGCAGAAACACTACCGCTCCCACCACGACGCCTACCGCCGCAACCACTGAGACGACCCGGGCTACCACCGCGCCCACCACGATGCCCAGCGTTGAGCCTTCTACCAACGCTACCATCGACAACGGCAACGGTCCTCTGGACGAAATGACCGACGCAACGGAAAACGCCGCCCGTCAGGGTACGGCTGGCGTCCGATAATCCCCCGGGGCGGTTCGCCCCGGTACATATCATCCCATGTGCCGCCGCTTCGCCGTTCGTGCCTGCACCCGCAGGCGAAGCACACGGGTTTTGAGGATCGCGGCGGTGCTGTACGGAAAGCCCTCGCCCCGGTACTGCTTCATGATCAGATCCAGCGCCTGGCGCTTTTCTTCTGTCTCGGTCACGTCCTCCAGGTATCCCCAGCCGATGACGCTTTCATAGTTGATGGAACACGCCCCGTTTTCCAGAACCAGGCCATGAGTGCAGTCCAGTTCAAAGCTGGCACGGTTGTCCTTTTCTATGAGGGCATATTTCGTCCCCTCCCGTGCGCCGTGGATGTACAGTGTCATTCCGTCCGGCTCCATTCCGAAGTTTACGGGGAGCATATAGGGTACGGTGTCCGTATTCAGCGCCAGATGCAGCACCTCACAGCGGGTCATCATCTCCGTGATCTCGGCGGAGTCGGTCACTTCCCGGTCAGTTCGACGCATTGCGTTTCCTCCTTACAGTATGGTTACATATCTCGTCAGATTTTTCTTCATCCTTTCGGCGGCGGACACGGCCTGCTCCAGAAAATCCCCGCCGTCGGACTGCGCCTGCTTCCAAGCGCAGGTAATCGTCTCCCCTGCGCACACCACCGCGCCGTGACCCAGCCTGTCAAAGGCGTAAGAGCAGTTTTTGGCGTTGGCGCTGGGGGAATCGTAGCCGTCCACCAGGAAAAACACCCGGGGATACTTGCCCCGAAGACTGCGCAGGCTTTCGGCGGAGCTGGCCGCCGTCAGAGCGCCGATTCGGGAATAGCCCAGCTTTCCCATCGCCTCCGGCGCAAACCGGTTTATCAAATCCACGGCCACCGTATGCACCAGCCGGGAGCCGCTGAGTAAATCCTGCAATTCCGGTGCGGATTTGTTGCCGGTGCGCGCTGCCACAAACAAATCCTTCTTTCCCTCCCGGCACCCGGGCAGGAAGGGCTTGATGATATCGCTGCCCAAATACCCGGAAATGATCAGGCCGTCGCAGGGATAGTCGCTTTCCCCGCTGAAAACCGCTTCCGACGTTATCTGGGCGGCGGTCGGGCTGAGCAGTTCCGGCGCATCCAGCACAGTGTAATAGCCCATGTTCCGGGCGGTGTTCAGCGTCTGCGCCAGCTCCTGCAATCCTTCGCCGCCCAAAAGGGCAAACGCGCCGAAGCTCAGCCGAACCGCCGGGACGATTCCCTTCAATCCGCCGAGCAAATCCCGGCAGAATTCTCCGTAACCTACAGCGTCGTGAGCATACCGGGGCGGCAGAGCAGCCAGGGGCAGCATCAGCTCCACCATGGAAGGATTCTTCAGACTCCGAATCTTTTCCTGTAACATATCAATAGACATACTCCCGCCTCCAGCATGTTTTTTGTTTATTGTATCACAACTTTTTCCATCTGCAAAGATAAAAACCTTCCAGTCCTGATTTTTTTCCTTTGGGGTATACTACCTGTGAAGGGAGGGAGAATTTATGAACGCAAAAGGATGGATGCTTTCCGCCGGTCTTGGCGCTGCTGCGGGTGCGGTGGCAGTTCTGATGATGCCCAGGCAGAATCCCGTGCGGCGCGTTGCGGCAAAGGCTGCCAACAAGGCCGAAGACCTTGCCTGGAAGGTTGAGGACAAAATGAACGAGGTTCTCTGACAAAATGTCCCCGGGAGGCGAATGCCTCCCGGGGCTGGCGTCAGACTGTTTTATCCCGTCTGCTCACCTTGTATAGCTCTATTGCGCAAAAAGCCGTGGCAGTCAGCAATACCGACAGAGTGATCATGTAATCCAGCTGCGGACGATATCCGGAATAGCAAATCAGCTGCCCACCCGTAATCAGGACGGAGGATAGCGCATAGGCCGCTGCTGCGGTCGATAGAGCGGTACATAATCGTTTCCCTCCGGGGGTTTTGATCATCCACGCCACAAGTCCTGTTATGACAGCCAATACGGCTGCCCCGATACAGGCGTACAGCAGCGTTCTGTCCGCAATGGCAAGGGTCTGCCCGGCAAACAGGTTTTCTCCTTTCTCTCCCTCCCAAAGAAGCTCGCCCCGTGTACCGTCAGCGTAGTTGATATACCACATATTTTTGTCACAAGCCCACTGCGTGATCTCAGCGGGATCGGTGCCGGCATCAGCAGCCGACGGCATTTTCCTGCCCTGCTCATCGACTTCCCATATTGTCCCATAATACGTTTCGCGGTTATCCGGGAAGTTATCTCTCCACCCATACTTATAGGATAACCAATCCCAGCGCGTCGTGCTGCAAATCACTCCACGCTGACAGCCCGGGTAGCCAATTCCTGTCCAGCCGCGAACGTAGTCATAGTAGTCAACGGTCAAGGCGTTATCCGCCTGCTGCTCTACGGATACAATGGCGTCCTCAGCGCTCAAATAGACCGGTGCATTCATAAATCCCCACAGCCAGGCGAATATTGACAAAACCGCGAGAACCGCTGTTGCCACCGCAAGTAATCTGCGGGTGCAGATTGCCTTTTCTACCCGTTTCATCCCGGAAACGTCGGTTTCCGGTACTATAATCTCCGTCTTTTGGAGCTTTCCCAATTCCCCGGTACATTCGCCGCACCCGCGCAAATGCTCGTCCACCATGTCCCGGCTGGCCTGGCTGACCATGTTCTCCGCGTATAGCGGCAGCAGGTCGCGGATAATGTCGCAGCTGACCTTCATACATATTCCCCCATTTCATCCCGTATTTTCTGCCTTGCCCGGTGGTAGGTCACACAGGCCCAGTTTGCCGTGCGTCCGAACAGGCTTCCGATATCACCAAAGGAAAGCTGCCCGAAGACCCGCAGAGAGAAAACCTCCTTATAGGGTTCCGGCAGGTCGTGAAGCACCCGATGAACGGCCATAACCTGCTGGGCGTCCATGATCTGTTCCTCCACCGCCTGCTTCGGGTCGCTGATTTCCAGCTCATCGATGGGCTGGGATGGGCGCTCCTTCCGCAGATGGCTGAGATAGGCGTTTCTCGCCATGGAGCATAACCAGGTACGGACGTCGCAGTCGCCCCGAAATTTCGGCAGAGCATTCAACGCCTGAAAGAATACCTGTTCCGTCAGCTCCTCCGCAAGACTTTCGTCGTGGCTGATTGCCCGTAAGTATAGCTCCACATCCTGAAAATACGCCCGGTATATCCGTTCAAACTCCGTCACAGCCTCACCTCCTACACCCATTAGACGCGGGAATGGGGAAAATCTTACAGCATTCGTGAAAAAATGGGAGGGGATTTTTCCCCTCCCATATGTCAGGTGATATCCAGCTTAACGGTCTCTCCCTCCACCCGGATGCGGATGGCAGAAATGGGATGCTGGAAGCTATCAATGATTGCCTCGGAAATCGGGTCTTCCAACTCCTTCTGGATGGTCCGGCGGAGATTTCTCGCGCCGTAGGTCACGGAATACGCCTTTTTGACCAGCAGGCGGCGCAGATCGTCGTCCCAGGAAAGGGTCAGGCCGCGGGTGGACAGGCTGTCTTGCAGCTCCTTGAGCATGATGTCCGCGATGCCAAGGAAGTTTTCTTCCGTCAGGTGGTTGAAGGTGATGATTTCGTCCACACGGTTGAGAAATTCCGGCCGCAGGAAGCCCTGCAATGCCTTCATGGTCTTTTCCTTCACCTTGTCGCCGTCGCTTCGGCCAAAGCCCATGCCGCCCACACTGCCCTCGGAACCGGCGTTGGAGGTCATGACGATGACGGTGTTCTCAAAGTTCACCACCCTGCCCTGGGCGTCCGTAATGCGGCCATCGTCCAGCACCTGCAGCAGAACGTTCAGCACATCCGGGTGCGCTTTTTCGATTTCATCGAACAGCACAATGCTGTAGGGGCGGCGGCGGATCTTCTCCGTCAGCTGTCCGGCCTCATCGTAGCCCACATAGCCGGGAGGCGAACCGATGAGCTTGGAGACGGTGTGCTTCTCCATATATTCCGACATATCCAGGCGAATCAGGCTGTCCACATTGTCAAACAGATCGCTTGCCAACTGCTTGACCAGCTCCGTCTTACCCACGCCCGTGGGGCCAACGAAAATGAAGGACACAGGCCGCTTCTTGGGGGAAATGCCCACCCGGTTGCGGCGGATGGCACGGGACACGGCGTCCACCGCCTCGTCCTGGCCGACGATGTGGGTTTTCAGGCGGTCGCTCAGTCCCTTGATCTGCTCATACTCCTGCGCCTTGATCTTGGACGCGGGGATTTTCGTCCACAGCTCGATGATCCTCGCCAGATTCTCCATGGTCACGGCGGGCCTAGGCAGCTTTTCCAGCTCCTCGATTTTCGCCGCCAGCTGCATCAGCTTGCTGCGGATCAGCGCCAGACGCTCATAGTCCTGATTCTCCGTATTTTCATTGAGCATCCGCAGCTCCAGCTCGTAATCGTCCCGCTCCTTTTTCAGCTCGGCCAGCTGGGAGATTTCCTTGCACTGCAAATTCACGTCGGAACAGGCTTCGTCCAGCAGGTCGATGGCCTTGTCGGGCAGAAACCGGTCGGTGATGTAGCGCTCGGAGAGAACGACGCACTGGTGGGCGATTTCCGGAGAAATCTCCACCCCGTGGAACTCGGCGTAGGACTTGGCAATGCCCTGCATGATAAGGCTTGCTTCCGCGATGGTGGGTTCCGCCACGGTGACGGGCTGGAAACGGCGCTCCAAAGCCGCGTCCTTTTCAATATACTTGCGGTACTCGGTGAAGGTCGTCGCGCCGATGACCTGGATCTCTCCCCTGGACAGGGCGGGTTTCAGGATGTTGGCGGCGTTCATGCTGCCCTCCGCATCTCCCGCGCCCACCAGATTGTGGACTTCGTCAATGACTAGAATGATGTTGCCGCACTCCTTGATCTCGCCGATCAGGCTCTTCATGCGGCTTTCAAACTGCCCGCGGAACTGGGTGCCTGCCACCAGCGCGGTGAGGTCAAGCAGGAATACCTCCTTGTCCCGCAGCTTATAGGGGACATCCCCCGCCGCGATCCGCTGGGCAAGTCCCTCGGCAATGGCGGTCTTGCCAACGCCGGGTTCGCCGATGAGGCAGGGATTGTTCTTCTGACGGCGGTTGAGAATCTGGACGACCCGCTCGGTCTCCACATCCCGGCCGATGACCTTATCCAGCTTGCCCTCCCGGGCGCGGCCGGTCAGATTCATACAATAGCTGTCCAGGAATTTATGCCGTTTGGACTTTTTCTTCTCCTTCGGCTCCCCCTCTTCCTTTCTGGAAGGACGGGGCTGGGGCGCGGGGGTATTGCCGAAAAGCTGGTTCAGCAGCGGGAACGTGGCGGTCTGGCTGTCAATTTCATCGTCGTCAGAGCTGTCGCTGTCGTCCTTCTGGCCGAACATGCTGCTCATTTCGTCGCTGAGCATATCCAGGTCTTCCTCGGAAATGCCCATCTGCTTCACCGCCTGGTCGATCTGGGGAATTCCCAGACTCCGGGCGCATTTCAGGCAGTAGCCTTCATTCATGGTAACGCCGTTTTCAACCTTGGTAATAAACACCACGGCGATATTTTTCTTACATTTGCTGCACATTTTTGGCTGCATAACGCTCACTCCTTTTCGGTGCAGTATAGCATATCGGGTCTGAAAAAGGGAAAACAAATTATGAACGATGATGCCCTCCGTCAGACGTTCCAGTCGCTTCCGGCCTCAAATTGTTCGATTCCGTCGTCATACCACAGGTGGGTCATGTACAGCCCTCCCGCCGGGACCGTCGGGCCGGCGGCGGTGCGGTTGCCGGAGGCCAGAATTTCGCCGATCTCCTCCGGGCGTATCTTTCCCTCGGCGGCGTAGACTACCGTCCCCGCCATGGCTCGGGCCATGTTGTAAAGGAAGCCGTTGGCGCAGACCTTGAGGGTGATCAGCTCCCCGTGACGCTCTACATTGTAATAGTATACAGTGCGGACGGTGGATTTGACATCCGTGCCGACACTTCTCACGGCGGCAAAATCGTGGGTACCCACGAACTGGCTTGCCGCCGCCTGCATCACGTTCTCGTCCAGGTGCCGGGGGTAAAACCAGGCGCGGTTGACATAAAACGGATTCTTAAGGCGGGAATTGTAAATCTGATAGGTATATTCCTTCCGGGCGCAGGAGCCGATGGCGTTGAAATTCTCATGAACGGCAAAGGCTTTCGTCACCACGATGTCGCAGGGAAGGTGGGTGTTCAGCGCATAGGGCAGCCGCTCCACCGGGATGGTGGAGGTCGTGCGGAAATTCGCCACGTACACCCGGGCGTGGACGCCCGCGTCCGTCCGGCCGCAGCCGGTCATATGCACCGGGTGCCCCACCACCATGGCGGCGGCCTTCTCCATGGTCTCCGCCACGGTGGGCAGATTCTTCTGCACCTGCCAGCCGTGGTAATGGGTGCCGAGATAAGTCAAAAACAGGGCGATATTGCGCATATTTCCCTCACATACCAAACTTTTTCAGAATAATGACCGCCGCCGTCAGCAGCGCCGCCGCACCGAATGCGGCAAAGTCGTTACGCTGATAATGCAGCTGCTTCATCTTGGTTCTCCCCTCGCCGCCCTGATAGCAGCGGCACTCCATGGCGGTCGCCAGCTCGTCCGCACGGCGGAACGCACTGATAAACAGCGGCACCAGAATGGGGATCAGCGCCTTTGCCCGCTCCATCAGCTTGCCGCTTTCAAAGTCGGCGCCCCGGGCTTTCTGGGCGGACATGATCTTGTCCGTCTCCTCAATCAGCGTGGGAATAAAGCGCAGGGCAATGCACATCATCATGGAAAGCTCGTGGACAGGCACCTTAATAACCTTCAGCGGGTTCATCAGGCTTTCCAGTCCGTCCGTCAGGGAAATGGGCGAGGTGGTGTAGGTCAGCAGGAAGGTGGATGTGACCAGCATCAGAATGCGCACCAGCATAAAGGCCGCCCGTTCCGCGCCGCCGGTAGTGATGGTAATACCCCAGAAATCCACCAGCACCCTGCCCTCTTTGGTAAAGAACAGATTCAGCACGCCGGTGAAAACCAGAATCATCACCAGCGGCTTCATGCCCCGGACGATGGATTTCCCCGGAATGGAAGAAATTTTAATAACCGCCAGCAGGAACAGGAGCAGCACACCGTAGGATACCCACCCGGAGGCAACGAAAAGCGTCACCATATAAACGACCAGCACGATGAGCTTCGTTCTGGGGTCGAGGCGGTGAATGACGGAATTGCCCGGGAAATACTGACCGAGGGTAATGTCTTTAAGCATGGCGGTTCCCCTCCTTGAGCCGCTTGATCTCCGCTGCGGCCTGGTCGATGGTGTAGACGTTTTTCACGTCCAGCCCCAGCTTTTTCAGCTCCAGGAAGACCTGGGTCACCTGGGGGATATTCAGTCCCATTTGTGTCAGTTCCTCTGCGTGGGTAAACACCTGAGCAGGCGGCGCGTCCATAGCAAGCTCCGAGCCGTTCATCACCAGCAGCCGGTCAGTCAGCCGTGCCACATCCTCCATGGAGTGGGAGACCATCATGATCGTGGCGTTCTTCGCCTTGCGGTAGGCCTGGATGTTGCCCAGAATTTCCGAGCGTCCCACGGGGTCAAGACCGGCGGTGGGTTCGTCCAGAATGAGAACCTCCGGCTCCATGGCAATGACGCCCGCAATGGCCACCCGGCGCTTCTGCCCGCCGGAAAGGTCAAAGGGCGAGACTTCCAGCTGCTGCTCCGTCAGTCCCACGAACCCGGCAGCCTCCCGGACGCGGCGGTCAACCTCTTCCGGGGACAGTCCCATGTTTTTGGGGCCGAAGGAGATGTCCTTGTACACGGTTTCCTCAAAAAGCTGGTACTCCGGGTACTGGAACACCAGCCCCACCCGGAACCGTGCCTGCCGGGTCAGCTTCTTGTCCGACCAAATGTTCTGCCCGTCCAGCAAAACCGCACCGGAGGTGGGTTTCAGCAGCCCGTTCAACTGCTGCATCAGGGTAGATTTTCCGGAGCCGGTGTGGCCGATGATACCGATGAACTCCCCCCGCTCCACGGAAAAAGATATGTTATCCAGCGCCCTATGCTCGAAGGGCGTCCCGGCGCTGTAAATATAAGTGAGATTCTTCACTTCCAGAATGGGTTTCAAGAAAATACCTCCCAGCGGGTCAGGCCATTATCATATCATAAAGTGCCTGCGCGCATTCTTTCGGGTCTAATTTATCCAGCGGAAGGTCAAAGCCCTCCTGATTCAACTCCCAGCACAGCTCCACCGTCTCCGGGGCGGCAAGTCCGATGCTGTGCAGCAGCTTCACCTGGGAGAAGACCTCCTTCGGTGTGCCGTCCGCCGCGACCTTGCCCTTGTCCAGCACCACAACGCGCTGCGCCTTGGCCGCTTCGTCCATGTGGTGGGTGATCAGAACCACTGTGATGCCCTTCCCCCGGTTCAGCCGTCCGATGGTGTCGATCACCTCTCGGCGGCCTCTTGGGTCAAGCATGGCGGTAGGTTCGTCCAGAACGATGCACTTGGGTTCCATTGCGATCACGCCCGCAATGGCAATGCGCTGCTTCTGTCCGCCGGACAGCAAATGGGGCGCATGGGTGCGGTACTCGTACATGTCCACCTGCTTCAGGGCGCTGTCCACTCTGCGGCGGATCTCCGGGCTGGCAATGCCCAGATTCTCAGGGCCGAAAGCAACGTCCTCCTCCACCACATTCGCCACGATCTGGTTGTCCGGGTTCTGAAACACCATGCCCACGTTTCGCCGAATGGTGATAAGCCGGTCTTCATTGGCGGTATCGATGCCGCAGACATAGACCTTTCCCCCGGAGGGAAGCAGAATGGCGTTGAAATGCTTGGCAAGGGTGGATTTTCCGCAGCCGTTGGTGCCGAGAACGGCCACAAAGCTGCCTTGTTCAATGGTCAGGTTCAAATCCGCAAACACGGGAACACCGGGCGTGTCCTCCACGCCCGGGTACGTGTATGCCAGATGCTCTACAGAAATTATGTCGCTCAAATCAGGCATCCTCCTATTGGTTACGGCGTCCACCGGCCGGTGGCGCCGCAGGGAAGAACCAGCCCAGACTGCTTCACCGGCAGTCCCAGCTCACCGGCGGGCGTTTTGCCGCCATGCGCCGTCCCAAACACCACGTCGGAGGCATATGCCACGGCGGAGGGCGCAAGCCCGGTGGTATACGAATTGATGATAACGAACAGCGGCTCGTCGGACAGCAGCTTCACCGTCTCCTGTAAGAAGGGGTAAAAGCTGGTCTCCATCTTCCAGATCTCACCGCCGGGGCCACGGCCATAGCTGGGCGGATCCATGATAAT
>CAKTKF010000024.1 GCA_934569215.1 uncultured Oscillospiraceae bacterium | reverse complement strand
CGGCCTCCTGCTCATCGTCCCGTCCCTCTTCGTAAACGGCGATAAAGCCGGCAAAGCGCAGGCTCTGGTGGCTGGCGCGGAACACATGTCCGGCGCACATCGTGTCGATGGACACGGCGTCATAAACGGCGCAGGCCATCTGCGTCGCAAGGAAGCGGCTCCAGATGAGCTTATACAGCTTATACTGATCGGGGGTCAGGCTGGTACGCACCCGTTCCGGCTCCAGCTCCACATGGGACGGCCGGATGGCTTCGTGGGCATCCTGGGCGCCCGCCTTGGTCTTGAACACGTGGTGTTGGCCGTAATAATACTCGTTTCCGTAGCGGCTGCGGATAAACCCGGCGGCGGCGTCCATGGCCTCGTCGGAAAGCCGCAGGGAGTCGGTACGCATATAGGTGATCAGACCGGTGGTGCCTTCCCCTGCCACGTCCACGCCTTCATACAGCTGCTGGGCGATCATCATGGTTCTCTTCGGTGTGAAGCCCAGCTTCCGGGACGCCTCCTGCTGCAAGGTGGAGGTGGTGAAGGGCGGGGCGGAATAGCGCTTTTTCTCCGCTTTTTTCACGTTGGTAACGTCGAATTCCTTCCCGTCGATGTCGCCGATCACGGCAAGGGTATCAGCCTCATTCTCCAGCTCCCGCTTCTTTTCCTCGCCCCAGTAGCGGGCGACAAAGGCGCCGGGCTTGCCCATACGGTTCAATGTCACGTCCAGCGTCCAGTATTCCTTGGGCTGGAACGCGCGGATCTCATTTTCCCGGTCGACCACCAGCCGGGTGGCGACGGACTGAACGCGGCCTGCGGACAGCCCCCGCCGGATCTTTTTCCACAGCAGCGGGGAAAGCTCATAGCCCACGATCCTGTCCAGAATACGCCGCGCCTGCTGGGCGTCAACCAGATCATAGTCGATATCCCGGGGGTGGCGGATGGACTCCTTGACCACCTTCTGTGTGATTTCGTTAAAGGTCACCCGCTGCGCCTTCCCGTCGGGGAGGTTCAGCAGCTCTTTTAAGTGCCAGGAAATGGCCTCTCCCTCACGGTCAGGGTCAGTCGCGAGGTAAACGGTTTTCGCCTTTTCCGCGTCGGTTTTCAGTTCCTTGATCAGGGATTCCTTGCCCCGGACGGGGATATAGTGAGGGGTGAAATCATGCTCTAAGTCCACGCCCATGGTGCTTTTCGGCAGATCCCGGAGATGCCCCATGCTGGCCTTGACGACATAGTCGTCTCCCAAATATTTGCCAATGGTCTTTGCCTTGGAGGGGGACTCCACGATCACCAGATTTTCAGGTTTACCCATGAATGAAAATTCTCCGTTTCGTAACTTCAAATTCGGGTCTATTTCCCGCTTAAGATAACGCGCTTGCCCGGCAGGCGCTTGATAATGCCTTTCAGTTCCAGCATGGTCAGGCTGGAAAGCAGCTTTCCGGTGGACAGACCGGTTTCGGCGATCACATCGTCCACCAGCCGTTCCCCGCCGCTCAGGGCGTCCACAATGGTCTGCTCCTCCGGCGACAGCTTCGGCCTGACCGAACCTACGTCACTATAAGGCGCGGAAGGCGTCTTGTCAATGCCCTGAGGGGCTAAATCTTTTTTAAGATTCTCATTTTTCCGGGGAAGACGCAGTTTCTGCGCCACTTTCAGCAGCGGTTTTTCTTCCTCTGCAGCCTTACGCACCTCGTCCGGATAGGCCGTCTGGTGCATGGGCGCGTCTTCCTTCCGAATCTTATCCGGAAAGAGGGCTTCATATTCGCTCAGAACGTCCCAGCCGGAGGAAACCATGATCGCCCCGTCCCGCAGAAGCCGGTTGCTCCCCACAAAGGACGGCTGGTCGATGTTTCCCGGCACCGCGAACACGTCCCGCCCCTGCTCGGCGGCCAAACGGGCGGTGATCAGCGCGCCGCTTTTCTCCGGCGCTTCCACCACCAGCACACCGCAGCTCAAACCGCTGATGATACGGTTCCGCTTTGGGAACGTCCATTTTGCCGGCGGCGTCCCCGGCGCGAATTCGCTGAGGATGCAGCCGTATTCCTCCGTATCCCGGAACAACGCCCGGTTGGAGGGCGGATAGACGATATCCGCGCCGCAGCCCAGCACGCCTACCGCCGGTGCGCCTGCGGTCAAGGCTCCCGCCATGGCCATACCGTCGATGCCGTAGGCCATTCCGGATACCACAATGCCGCCGCAGCGGGCGATCTGATAGCCCATGCGCTTGGCGGTGGTCAGGCCGTAGGCCGACGCCTTCCGGGTTCCCACCACGCCGATCACCGGGCTTCCGTCAAAATCCGGCAGCCGCCCCTTGTAGTAAAGAACGGTTGGCGGGTCGGCAATGTTTTTGAGCCGTGCGGGATAAGCCGCATCCTGACAGGTCAGGATGTGGAGCTTTTCCCGGTCACAGGCTTCCAAAATTTCCTCCGCGGAGGTCAGATCTTTCTCCCGAAGGGCAGCCTTTGCGTCCTCGCTGAGACCGATGGCGTCAAACGCCCCGTCGTCGGCGAAGAAAATGTCCTCAGGGTCACGAAAATGCTGCAGCAGTGCCATTTTGTCCCGGTCGTTCAGCCCTGGGCGATGGGCAAACCATATCCAGTGTACCAGCATTTTCTCACCTGTTTCTCTCTATATACTATCTACTGCTTCATCTGCCACATGACGATGGCCGCCGCCACCGCCGCGTTCAGGGACTCGCAGCGGGGATTCATTGGGATGATCAACTCCCCGTCGGCGCTTTCCAGAATTTCCCGGCGCACGCCCTGCCCTTCGCTGCCAATGACCACCGCCATACCGCGAAGGTCGGCATCGCGCAAATCCTTCGCCCGCTGGCTCAGCGCCGTCACAGCCACGGGAATTCCGGCAGCCGCGCAGGCGGCCTTTACTTCCGCCCAGTCCGCTTTCACCGGCCGGGTTCTAAACACCGCGCCCATGCTGGCGCGTACCGTCTTGGGGCTGTAGGGGTCGGCGCAGCCTTCCAGCAGCGTCACGGGAATGTCCAGCGCGTCCGCCGTGCGCAGAATGGTTCCCAAATTTCCCGGATCCTGAATGCCGTCCAGCAGCAGACAGCCGGGTGTCGGCACGTATGCCTTCTTTTCCGGCAGGCGGCACAAAAACAAGGCGCCCTGGGGGCTTTCCATGGGGGAGATGGAGGCCATCACGTCCTCTGGCACCCGAAAAAGCCGCACCGATTCCGGCACGTCTGCGTGAACGTCCTCGGATAAGATCACCGTGTCCAGTCCCGGATACCAGCGGACGGCCTCTCCCAGAAGCTTGACCCCGTCGGCGGCGAACAGTCCCGCTTCCTCCCTGGCTTTCCGGGAGGAAAGCAGCTTTTTCACCTGCTGCAAAAGGGGATTTTTCCGGGAGGTGATTCTCTGTTCCGTCACAGCTTCTGCACCCTGCTGAGGGCGTAACTGTCCCCCAGAACCACCATCACGTCCCCCTCCTGAATCCGGTAATCCGCGGCGGGGGAAACGTTGGTTTTGTCCCCGTTCTCCACGGCGATGATGTTCACACCCAGCTTCGCCCGGACGTTCAGTTCATTGATGCACTTGCCGATCCAGCTCTTGGGGGCGGGAACCTCCAGAATTCCGTAGTCCTGGGAAAGCTCGATGTAATCCAGCACATTGTGGGAATACATGCTTCTTGCCAGCCGCTGGGCGTGCTCCTGCTCCGGAATGACCACCCGGTCAGCCCCCAGCTTTTCCAGCACCAGGCGGTGGGTCTCGTCGTGGGCTTTGCACACGATGTAGGGTGCGCCCAGCTCCTTTAAGTTCATGGTGATCAGCACGGAGGCCGCAAGATCGTCGCCGATGGCGATGACCGCGCAGTCAAAATTCCGCACACCCAGCGCCCGCAGGACTTCCTTGTCCCGGGCGTCGCCCACCACCGCGTGGGTGACGTCGTTGGCAAGCTGCTGCACAAGGTCGTTGTGCACGTCCATGGCCAGCACCTCCGCCCCCAGCGTGCACAGCTGCCGCGCCAGAGAGCCGCCGAAACGGCCGAGACCGATGACAATGTAAGACTTCATATTCTTCTCCTTATCCGATCAGCAAATTGGTTTCCGCATAGCGGAACCGCTCCTCCGCCCGGTCTCCCGCCAGGAAGCCCAGGCTGATGGTCAGCACGCCGACCCGTCCGAAATACATATAAATAATGATCAGAATCTGCGCCGGGATACTTAAGGAAGCCGTACCGCCCGCGCTTAATCCCACGGTCGCCAACGCCGAAACCGCCTCATACACGGCGTCCGTAAAGCTCATGGGCGATGTGGCGCTGATGAAGATGCCGCCGAAAACGGCCAGTGCCAGCACGATAAAGGCAATGATCATGGCGTTCTGGGTCTGCTCGTCGGGGATCGTCCGCTTGAAGGCGCAGACCGTGCTTTTCCCTCTGGCTCTCGCCCAGATGGTCAGCGCCAGCACCAGAAACGTCACGGTCTTGATGCCACCGGCGGTGGAGCCGGAGGAGCCGCCGATGAACATCAGCACGCAGGAAAAGGCCTTGCCGCTTTCCGTAAGCTTTGCCTGATCGATCGCCGCAAACCCCGCGGTGCGCAGTGTTGCGGACTGGAAAAAGCCGTTGAGCAGCTTTTCGCCCACAGTCATGCCGCCCAGCGTCTCCGGGTTGTTCCATTCCAGCAGACAGGTTCCCGCCCAGCCGACGGCAAGCAGCGCCGCCGTGATCAGCAAAACCATTCTGGCATAGACGCTGAACTTGCCAAAAGAGCGCTTCTGAACGATGTTCTCCCACACCAGAAAGCCCAGGCCGCCGATGATGATCAGCGCCGACAGCGTCAGAAGCACAACGGGGTCTGTGTTAAATTCTATCAGGCTCTTTCCGGGAGCGATGGCGCCGAAAATGTCAAAGCCCGCATTGCAGAACGCGGAAACAGAGTGAAAAACGCCCCAGCGCAGCGCTCTTATAAACCCATACTCCGGCCAGAACCGCAGGGTCAGAATGACCGCCCCCACGGCCTCCACGGAAAAGCTTCCGGTGAGCACTAGCTTTTGCAGCCGCACCACGCCCATGATGTCGCTTACGCTCAGAGACTGGGCGATCATCAGCCGCTGCTGGAGGCCGATCCTCCTGCGCAGCAGAAAAATCAGCAGTGTCGCCACGGACATGAAGCCCAATCCGCCGATTTGAATCAGGCACAGAATCACAGCCTGCCCAAAGCCGCTCCACTGGCTCCAGGTATCGTACAGCACCAGTCCCGTCACGCAGGTGGCAGAGGTGGCCGTAAACAGCGCCGGGCGCAGCCCGCAGGACACCCCGTCCCGGGACGCGGCCGGCAGAGTCAGCAGCAGCGCCCCCAGGAGAATGATTGCGGCAAACATCAGTGCAACCATCTGCGTGGTAGCAATGTGCCTGGGTCGGTGCTTCATCCAGAAGACCACCAGCTTTCCCCGCAGAGACATATTTGCGCTCCTTTCCGGCAGGCACACCCCGCCATCATACGTTTTCTCTATTATAGCAACTTTACATTCTTTTGCAAGTCTCAATTCATCCCAGCCGCCGCAAAATAGGCAATTTACATTTTCTCCCGGGTGTGCTATACTGGTCAAAAACTTGGAAAGGGGCAGATTTTATGAGTTATACAGAAAGCTGGTCGGGAAAGATCAACCGCAAGCTTCTAAAGAAGCTGCACATCATCGATGTCGCCGCCGGGCGGGAGAAGGCCGATCTGGTTCTGAAGAACGCCACCTACGTCAACGTGTTTTCCGGGGAGCTGGATACCTGCGACATTGCCGTAGCGGAGGGTCTGATCGTGGGCCTCGGCAGCTACGAAGGCCGGGACGAAGTGGACATGACCGGCAAGATCGTCTGCCCCGGCTTCATTGACGCCCATATTCACCTGGAGTCCAGTCTGGTGTCCCCGGCGGAATTTGCCCGAGCCGTCATCCCCCACGGCACCACCGCCGTCATCACCGATCCCCACGAAATCACCAACGTCATGGGAACCGACGGCATCGACTACATGCTCTGCGCCACGGAAGGGCTGCCCCTGGACACGCACTTCATGATTCCCTCCTGCGTCCCGGCGTCGGCGCTGGATGAAAGCGGCGCAAATCTGGACTACCGGGACATCGACAGCTTCTTTGACCATCCCCGGGTTCTGGGTCTTGCGGAAATGATGAATTTCCCCGGCATTATCTCCGCCGATTCCTCCACCGTCGCCAAGATCATCGCGTCTCAGGCGCACCACAAGAAGATTGACGGTCACGCCCCCGGCCTTTCCGGCACCGACCTGAACGCCTACATCGCCGCCGGCGTCTACTCCGACCACGAGTGCGCAGACATTGACGACGCCATGCAGAAGCTGAAGCTGGGTCAGTTCATCATGATCCGGGAAGGCACCGCCGCCCGGAACCTGGAAGCCCTGATGCCCCTGATCAAATCCCAGAAATATTTCAGCCGCTGCATGTTCTGCACCGACGACAAGCACCCCAGCGATTTGCTGGAAAAGGGTCACATCGACTATATCTGCCGGAAAGCCGTTGCCATGGGCGCGGATCCCATCATGACCGTGCAGGTGGCCTGTCTTCACGCCGCCCGGTACTTCCTGCTGAATAACCGGGGCGCCATTGCCCCCGGATATCTGGCGGACTTCGCCATTGTGGAGGATTTGAAGGATTTCCACGTGGTGACGGTGTACAAGCGGGGCAAGCGGGTCTACCATGACGGCATCGTAGAGGATTTCCCCCTGCCCGAGATTCCGGAGCATCTGAACAAACGCGCCCACGACACCTTCCATCTGCCGGTGCTTTCTCCCGCGGACTTTGCCAACACCCGTCTGCGGGGCGTCATCGGCATGGTGCCGGGGCAGATCATCACCCAGGACGCGGGCTACGCCGCCGGTGTGGACGTATCCAAGGACATTCTGAAAATGGCGGTTGTGGAGCGGCATAAGAATACCCGCCACATCGGCATCGGCTACCTCAAAGGCTACGGTCTGAAATCCGGCGCGGTGGCCACCTCCGTCGCCCATGACAGCCACAACATCATCTGCGTCGGCACAAATGACGAGGACATGGCCTTCGCCGTCAACCGCATCGCCCGGAACCGGGGCGGCATCGTGGTCGTGAAGAACGGTCAGGTGCTGGCCGAGCTTCCTCTGGAAATCGCCGGCATCATCAGCGGCAAGCCCCTGCGGGAGGTCAACACCCTTCTGGAGGACGCCAAGAAAGCCGCCCACGCTCTGGGCGTCGGCACGGACATTGACCCCTTCATGACGCTGTCCTTCATGAGCCTGCCCGTCATCCCCACCCTGCGTCTGACAACCCGGGGCGTGGTGGATGTGAACACCCAGCAGTACGTATGAGCGGCATGGATATCTCCTTTGTCACCGGCAAGGAAAAGTTCAACTACCGTGTCTGCGCCGTCATCCTTTCGGAGGGCAGGCTGCTTGCCATGCATGACGAGCGATCCCCCTACTATTACCTCCCCGGCGGGAGGGTGCAGATGGGGGAAACGGCGGAAGCCGCCGTGGTGCGGGAGGTTCGGGAGGAGCTGGAAATCACCCCGAAAATCCTCCGTCCCCTGTGGCTGAATCAGGCATTCTTCACGGAGGACGTGGATGGGCTGCACTACCACGAGCTGTGCCTGTACTTCCTGATGGACATTTCCCACACGGATTTGCTGTCCAAAGGCGAAAAATTCACCCTGCTGGAACGGCACCACACCCATGAATTTGAGTGGCTGCCCTTTGAGCGGCTGGAACAGGAATATTTCTATCCCCTGTTCCTGAAAAAGGAAATTTTCCACCTGCCGGAAACCTTTACACTCCGAACGGAACTGGAATAGACGCAAAACGCCCTGTCCGCTTTTCAGCGGACAGGGCATTTGTTTTTGGGGAATTATTTCATCACCAGTTCGCCGTTTTCGGCGTCCACGGTGACGGTCTGACCCGGGGTAACGTCGCCCCGAAGCAGACGCTTGCTGAGCATCGTCTCCACCGTATGCTGGACATACCGGCGCAGGGGACGGGCGCCGTATTGCGGGTCATAGGCCGCGTCCACAATGGCAGCCTTGGCCGCAGGCGTCAGCTCGCAGCGAATCTGCTGGTCTGCCAGACGGTCGTTGAGCTTGGCAATTTGCAGGTCGATGATCTTGGTCACGTTCTCCTTGGTCAGGGGCTTGTAGAACACGATCTCATCCAGACGGTTGAGGAATTCCGGCCGGAAGGTGCGGCGCAGAAGTGCGCGAACCTGTTCCTTGGCGCTTTCTTCGATGGTGCCGTCGGCGTTGATGCCGTTCAGGATATACTCAGAGCCGAGGTTGGAGGTCAGGATCAGGATGGTGTTCTTAAAGTCCACGGTTCTGCCCTGAGAATCGGTGATCCGGCCGTCGTCCAGCACTTGCAGAAGCACGTTGAACACATCGGGATGTGCCTTCTCCACCTCGTCGAACAGAACGACGGAGTAGGGCTTCCGGCGCACCGCTTCGGTCAGCTGGCCGCCTTCTTCATAGCCCACGTATCCGGGAGGCGCGCCAATGAGACGGGACACGGAGTATTTCTCCATGTATTCGGACATATCGATACGCACCATGTTGTTCTCGTCGTCAAACAGCGCCTGAGCCAGTGCCTTGGCAAGCTCGGTCTTGCCAACGCCCGTGGGGCCGAGGAACAGGAACGAGCCGATGGGACGGTTGGGGTCCTGAATGCCCGCGCGGCTGCGCTGAATGGCTTCCGTGACGGCCTGAACCGCTTCGTCCTGACCGACCACCCGCTTGTGGAGGGTCTCGTCCAGGGTCAGCAGCTTCTCCCGCTCGCCCTGCACCAGCCGGGAAACGGGAATGCCCGTCCAGCGCTCCACGATCTTGGCGATTTCCTCGTCGGTGACTCTGTCCCGAAGGATGTTGCTGTCCTTGGCGGACTGGGCGCGGCGCTCTTCCTCTTCCAGCTGCTTCTTGGCTTCCGGCAGACGGCCATATTTCAGTTCCGCCGCTTTTTCCAGGTCGTAGCTCTGCTCGGCGGCTTCGATCTGACGGTTCAAGTCCTCGATCTTCTCCCGCAGCTGCTGCACCCGGCCGATAGCGTTCTTCTCATTCTCCCACTGCGCCTTCATGGCGTTGAAGGAATCCCGTTCCTCCGCCAGCTCCTTCTGCAGCTCGGCAAGACGCGCCTTGGACAGCTCGTCCTCCTCCTTTTTCAGAGCGGCCTCTTCGATCTCCATCTGGATGATCTTCCGGGACACCGCGTCCAGCTCCGTGGGCATGGAGTCCATTTCCGTTCGGATCTGGGCGCAGGCCTCGTCGATCAGGTCGATGGCCTTGTCGGGCAGGAACCGGTCGGTGATATACCGATGGGACAGGGTCGCGGCGGCGATGATGGCGGAGTCCGCGATCTTCACGCCGTGGAACACCTCATAGCGTTCCTTCAGGCCACGGAGAATGGCGATGGTGTCCTCCACCGTGGGCTCATCCACCTGCACCGGCTGGAACCGGCGTTCCAGAGCGGCGTCCTTTTCAATATATTGGCGGTACTCGTCCAGCGTCGTTGCGCCGATACAGTGCAGCTCGCCCCGCGCCAGCATGGGCTTGAGCAGGTTGCCCGCGTCCATGCTGCCCTCGGTTTTGCCGGCGCCCACAATGGTGTGCAGCTCATCGATGAACAGGATGATCTTGCCCTCGGACTTCTTCACCTCGTTCAGCACGGCCTTCAAG
>CAKTKF010000023.1 GCA_934569215.1 uncultured Oscillospiraceae bacterium | reverse complement strand
GCCGCCGCTCTGGCGCTGAAAAGCGGGAACGTCTGCGTCCTGAGAAGCGGAAAAGAGGCGTTCCGCAGTGCCAACGCCATCGTTGACGCCCTCCGTTCCGGCCTGAAATCGGCGGGCATCACGGAGAATGCGGTGAATCTGGTACAGGATACTTCCCGGGAAAGCGCCGCGGCGCTGATGACCGCAAACGGCTATATTGACCTGCTGATTCCCCGGGGCGGCGCGGGGCTGATTAGCGCCTGTGTAAGCACCGCCACAGTCCCTTGTATTGCCACCGGTACCGGCATCTGCCACGTATATGTGGAGAAATCCGCCGACCTGAACATGGCGCTGAACATCGTGGAAAACGCCAAAACCAGCCGCCCCAGCGTCTGCAACGCCGAGGAGGTTCTGCTGGTGGACAAGGCGATCGCCCCCACGTTTCTGCCCATGCTCTATAAACGTCTGGTCACTGACCGGGAAAGGGCAGTGGAGCTTCGTCTGGATGAGACGGCGGCTGCCATCATCCCCGGAAAAAAGGCCGGGGAGAAGGATTTTGATACGGAATTTCTGGACTATATCCTTGCCGTCAAATGCGTGGAGGATGTGAAGGAGGCGGTCGCCCATATCGCGTCGCACTCCACCGGCCACAGCGAGGCCATTGTGACCCGCAGTCCGGAGGCGGAGCGGTATTTTACCGCCAATGTGGACAGCGCGGCGGTGTATGTCAATGCCTCCACCCGGTTCACCGACGGCGGCGAATTCGGCCTGGGGTGCGAGATGGGCATTTCCACCCAGAAGCTCCACGCCCGAGGCCCCATGGGCTTGCAGGAGCTGACCACCTATAAATACATCATTCACGGAAACGGACATATCCGCTGAGGAGGAAACATATGAAGTACGGATTTATCGGCTGCGGCAACATGGGCGGCGCCATTGCCAAAGCCCTGAGCAAGGCCACAAAGGAAATCATGGTGTCCGACCGTTCCGGCAGGGCAAAGGCGTTTGCCGAGGAGCTGGGCATCGTCTATTCCGACGCGGAAACCGTCGCCGCCCGGTGCGACCGGATTTTTATCGCGGTGAAGCCCCATATGGTGCAGGAGGTGCTGTCCCCGCTGCAAAAGGTTCTGGGAAAGCGCAAGCCGCTGCTCATCACCATGGCGGCGGGCATGGAAATTGCCAAGTTGGAGCAGCTTGCCGCGGCGGAACTGCCCGTCATCCGCATCATGCCCAACACCCCCACGGCCATCGGCAAAGGCGTGATTCCCTATTGCCGCAACGCTCTTGTGGCGGAGGAAACGCTGAATGACTGGCGGGAAGATATGCGCTTCTGCGGTCTGCTGGACGCGCTGGAGGAGCGGCTGATCGACGCGGCAAGCGCCCTGTCCGGCAGCGGCCCGGCCTTTCTGTACATGTTCGTGGAGGCGTTTGCCGACGGCGCGGTGGCCTGCGGCCTTCCCAGAGCCAAGGCAATGGAATACGCCGCCATGACCATGGCGGGTTCTGCGGAAATGCTGCTTGCCACCCGTCAGCACCCCGGCGCATTGAAGGATGCGGTGTGCTCTCCCGGGGGCAGCACCATTGTCGGCGTTCAGACGCTGGAAAATCACGGCTTCCGCGGCGCGGCAATGGACTGCGTGATTGATACCTATAAGAAGAACAAAGAGCTTGGAAAGTAACGGAACGGGTCAGCGGAAGCTGACCCGTTTTTTATGATCGGACAGGTTGTTTTTTCAGCGATTTTGCCGTATAATGTCAGAAACGGAAAGGAGCGCGTGACTATGGAATACAGAATCCTCGGCAAAACCGGGCTGAAAATCTCCCGCATGGGCTTTGGGGGAATCCCCATCCAGCGCATCGACGCGGAGGGAACCAAAGCCCTTATGCACAAGCTGCTGGAAAACGGCGTCAATTACATTGATACCGCACGGGGCTATACCGTCAGCGAGGAATACTTAGGGGTCGGCCTGGAGGGCATCCGGGAGCATTTTGTGCTTGCCACAAAGAGTATGTCCCGCACGGCGGAGGCCATGGCGAAGGACATTGACATCAGCCTGAAAAATCTCCGCACCGACTATATTGACCTGTACCAGATTCACAACGCGCCCCCTGCGGATTTGGAGAAGGTCTGCGCCCCCGGCGGCGCGCTGGAAGCCCTGACGGCGGCGAAAACGGCCGGGAAGATCGGCCATATCGGCATCACTGCCCACTCTCTGGAAACCTTCCGGATGGCGCTGGAGCTGCCATGGGTGGAAACCGTCATGTTCCCCTACAACATCGTGGAGGATCAGGCAAAAGCTCTGATTCATGCCTGCGCCGAAAAGAACATCGGCTTCATTGCCATGAAGCCCCTGGCGGGCGGCGCCATCGAGGACGCCGTGACGGCGCTGCGCTATGTCTGCGCCAACCCGGATGTCACCGTGGTGATACCCGGCATGGCGGACATTGCCGAGCTGAACCAGAATCTCGCCGCGGTAAACGACGCTTCCCCGCTGTCCCATGAGGAAGAGGGGAAGTTCCGCGCCATCCGCGACGCCCTCGGCACCCAGTTTTGCCGCCGGTGCAATTACTGTCAGCCCTGCAGCGCGAGCATCAGCATTTCCAGCGTGTTCCTGTTTGAGGGATATCTGACCCGGTACGGTCTGGCGGACTGGGCAAGAAGCCGCTACGCGACGCTTACGAAAAAAGCGTCGGACTGCATCGGCTGCGGCGCCTGCGAAAGCCGCTGCCCCTACCATCTGCCCATCCGCAGTATGCTGAAAGAGGCTGCGGAAAGGTTCGGAGAATAAAGGAGAAAATCCATGAAGCTGTTAATCGTGCGCCACGGCGACCCGGACTATGCCATCGACTCCCTGACCGAAACCGGCTGGATAGAGGCGGAGCTGCTGTCTCAGCGCCTGTGCAAATTGGACGTAAAGGCGTTTTACTGTTCTCCCATGGGACGGGCACAGGATACTGCCAAGGCCACGCTGGAAAAGCTGGGACGGCAGGCGGAAATCCTTCCCTGGCTGCGGGAGTTCTCCCCCCAGGTTCTCCGTCCGGGGAAGGACAAGCCCGGCATTGCCTGGGACTGGCTGCCTCAGGACTGGACAGAGGATAAGCGGTTTTACGACCGGGAGCACTGGTGGGAAAACGACCGCTTCACCGCCGCCGGGGTGCGGGAGGAAGCCCAATGGGTCTGGGATGGACTGGACGCGCTACTTGCCCGCCACGGCTACCGCCGGGAGGGGGAATACTACCGGGCGGAGCAGTCCAGCGAGGATACCGTCGTCCTGTTCTGCCACTTTGGCGTCACTTGTGTCCTGCTGAGCCATCTGCTGGGAATTTCCCCCATGGTGCTGTGGCATGGCGTCTGTTCTCTGCCCACCTCCGTCACCATCCTGAACACGGAGGAGCGCCGGGAGGGCATCGCGTCGTTCCGCATGACCGCCTTCGGGGACACCTCCCACCTGTACGCGGCGGGACGGGCGCCGTCCTTCTCCGGCCGGTTCTGCGAAACCTACGAAAACTGGGAGCAGCGCCATGATTGACGCATAGACTAAAAACGCCTTGTACGCTTAGTACAGGGCGCTTTTTCCACCCCGAGGGGCGTTTCTTGACTTTTGACCGATTTTTGCATATAATAAAATCGAACGATTATGGATTATGCAGGCAGGTATGCAACATGAAAAAACAGGAACAATACGGAAATTCCAGTATCTCCATGCTCAAGGGCGAGGATCGGGTGCGCAAGCGCCCGGCTGTCATCTTCGGCTCGGACGACCTGGAGGGCTGCAAACACGCGGTGTTTGAGATTCTCTCCAACGCCATTGACGAGGCGCGGGAAGGCTACGGCGATACCATCATCGTCACCCGCTACGAAGACCTGAGCGTGGAAGTGGAGGATTTCGGCCGGGGCTGCCCCGTGGACTACAACGAAAAGGAAAAGCGCTACAACTGGGAGCTGGTGTTCTGCGAAATGTACGCCGGCGGCAAATATGGGGAAAACGGGGAAAACTATGAGTATTCTCTGGGCTTAAACGGCCTCGGCTCCTGCGCCACCCAGTATGCTTCGGAATTTTTTGACGCCACCATCCGCCGGGATGGCTACCGGTACGATCTGCACTTTGAAAAGGGCAGAAACAAGGGCGGCCTGAAAAAGGAACCCGCCGACCGGAAAAAGACCGGCTCGTGCTTCCACTGGAAGCCGGACAAGCTGGTGTTCACCGACATCAACATCCCTGTGGAATATTACCGGGATGTGCTGCGCCGTCAGGCGGTGGTGAACAAGGGCATCACCTTCCGCTTCCGCAACCAGGTGGGCGGCAAATTCGAGACCGAGGAATTTTGTTATGCCGACGGCATCCGCCAGTATATCGAGGAGCTGGTGGGGGACAACGCCTTCACCATGCCCGTCTACTGGGAAGCCGAGCGCCGGGGTCGTGACGCGGAAAACCGTCCGGAAATGAAGCTGAAGATCACGGCCTCCTTCTGCTTCTCCAAACAGATCAGCCACATCGAGTATTACCACAACTCCTCCTGGCTGGAATACGGCGGAAGCCCGGACAAGGCGGTTCGTTCCGGCTTCACGGCGGCCTTCGACAAGTACCTCCGGGACAATAACAAGTACACCAAAAACGAGAATAAGATCATTTTCCAGGACATTCAGGACTCTCTGGTGCTGGTGACCAACTGCTTCTCTACCATCGGCTGCTTTGAAAACCAGACGAAAAAGAGCGTCAACAGCAAATTCACCCAGGACGCCATGACCGCCTTCTTCAAGGAGCAGTTACAGGTCTGGTTCATCGAGAACAAGCAGGAGGCCGACAAGGCGTCGGAGCAGATTCTGGTGAACAAGCGCGCCCGGGAATCCGCCGAAAAGACCAAATCCAGCGTAAAAAAGAAGCTTTCCGGCTCCATCGACATTGCCAACCGGGTGCAGAAATTCGTGGACTGCCGCAGCCGGGACGCTTCGGTGCGGGAACTGTATATCGTGGAGGGCGATTCCGCTCTGGGCAGCGTCAAGCTCAGCCGGGACGCGGAATTTCAGGGCATTATGCCGGTTCGGGGCAAAATCCTCAACTGCCTGAAGGCGGATTACGGCAAGATTTTCGCCTCGCCCATCATCACCGACCTGATGAAGGTTTTGGGCTGCGGCGTGGAGGTGCAGGGCAAGAAAGCTAAGGAGCTGTCGTCCTTTGACCTTTCTCAGCTGCGCTGGAGCAAGGTGGTCATCTGTACGGATGCGGACGTGGACGGCTTCCAGATCCGGACGTTGATTCTGACCATGCTCTACCGCCTGTGTCCGACCCTGATCCGGGACGGGTACGTGTATATCGCGGAGTCTCCGCTGTTTGAGATCACCTGCAAGGACAAAACCTGGTTTGCCTACAACGAGCAGGAGAAGACGAAGATTCTCAAGGAATTAGAGGGCAAAAAGATCACCATTCAGCGCTCCAAGGGTCTCGGCGAAAACGACCCGGAGATGATGTGGATGACCACCATGAACCCGGAGACCCGCCGTCTCATCAAGGTCATGCCGGAGGACGCGGAGCGCACGGCGCATTACTTTGACTTCCTCCTGGGCGACGGCTTGCAGGAACGGAAGAACTTCATCGCGGAAAACGGCGCCAAGTATCTGGAACTGGCGGATATTTCGTAATATCTGCCGGACAGCAAATTCACAATTGATTTTCTTGTAAAGGAGCCAACCATGGCACGGAAAAAGCAAGAACCTGAAAAAAAGAAAGTAAATACCGACGGCATTATGGGTCTGCACGGCTCCACCACGGAGCAGGCCATTTCCGAGACGCTGGAATTAAACTACATGCCCTATGCCATGTCGGTGATCGTTTCCCGGGCAATTCCCGAGATCGACGGCTTCAAGCCGTCTCACCGCAAGCTATTGTACACCATGTACAAGATGGGTCTGCTCACCGGCGGACGGACGAAATCCGCCAACATCGTCGGCCAGACCATGCGCCTGAATCCCCACGGCGACGCCGCCATCTATGAGACCATGGTGCGTCTTGCCAAGGGCAACGAGACGCTGCTGCATCCCTTCGTGGATTCCAAGGGTAACTTCGGTAAGGTATACTCCCGGGACATGGCCTACGCCGCCGCCCGGTACACCGAGGCCAAGCTGGATTCCATCTGCGCCGAAGTGTTCAAGGACATCGACAGCGACACCGTGGACATGGTGGACAACTACGACGCCACCATGAAGGAGCCGGCGCTGCTGCCCACCACATTCCCCAACGTGCTGGTTTCTGCCAACCAGGGCATCGCCGTGGGTATGGCGTCCAACATCTGCTCGTTTAATCTGCGGGAGGTGTGCGACACTGCTATCGCCCTGATGAAAAATCCCGACCACGACATTCTGGAGACCCTGCCCGGCCCGGATTTTTCCACCGGCGGCGAGCTGCTGTTTGACGAGGCCGCCACACGGGAAATCTATTCCACGGGCCGGGGCAGCTTCAAGCTTCGGGCAAAATGGCGCTACGTCAAGGACGGCAACCTGATCGAAATCACGGAAATCCCCTACACCACCGCCACGGAAGTCATCATGGACAAAGTAGCGGAGCTGATCAAGGCGGGGAAAATCAAAGAGATTTCCGACATGCGGGACGAGACGGACTTGGGCGGCCTGAAGCTGACCATCGACCTGAAGCGGGGCGTTGACCCGGAGAAGCTGATGCAGAAGCTGTTCCGCCTGACGCCTTTGCAGGACAGCTTCCCCTGCAATTTCAACATCCTCATCGCGGGAATGCCCCGGGTGATGGGCGTGGGGGAGATTCTGGACGAGTGGACGGCCTGGCGCACGGACTGCGTCAAGCGGCGCATCTTCTTCCAGATTCAGAAGAAGGAAGACCGTCTGCACCTGCTGAAAGGTCTGGAACGGATCCTGCTGGACATCGACAAGGCCATTTCCATCATCCGGGAGACGGAGCTGGAAAGCGAGGTCGTACCCAACCTGATGATCGGCTTCGGCATTGACGAGATTCAGGCGAATTACGTGGCAGAGATCAAGCTGCGCAACATCAACAAGGAATACATCCTCAAGCAGACCCGCGCCATCGACGATCTGGAAGGGGAGATCGCCGATCTGAGAGACACGCTGGGAAGCCCCCGGAAGCTGAAAAACGTCATCATCAAGGAGCTGCAGGCGGTGGCCGACAAGTTCGGTCAGCCCCGGCGGACGGAGATTCTCTATGACGCCCAGGAGGCCGCCCCCGAGGAAGAGGACGACGTGCCGGATTACGGGGTCACGGTGTTCGTCTCCAAGGAAGGGTATCTGAAAAAGATGACCGCCCAGTCCCTGCGGATGAGCGGCGAGCAGAAATTCAAGGAGGGCGACAGCCTGTCCTTCTCCCAGGAGACCACCAACAGGGCGGAATTTCTGGTGTTTACCGACCGGTATCAGTGCTACAAGTCCCGCCTTTCCGACTTCGACGACGGCAAGGCGTCCCAGCTGGGCGATTACCTGCCCCAGAAGCTGGGCTTCGAGGCGGGAGAGAATCTGGTGGCGCTGGTGTTCTGCGGGGACTACAAGGGCTTTATTCTGTTCTTCTTTGAAAACGGCAAGGCGGCGAAGGTTCCCCTGTCCGCCTATGAGACCAAGACCAACCGGAAGAAACTCACCGGCGCCTACAGCGACAGAAGTCCGCTCATTAAAGTGGTGGCGCTGGATACGGACGAGCAGATGGCGGTGTACTCCACCGACGGCCGGGCGGCAATCTTCTCCACGGCGCAGCTTCTGCCCAAGACCACGCGGAATACCCAGGGCGTGGCGGTGATGACACTGAAAAAGAAGGCGGCGCTGCGGGGCGCGGTGCTGCTGAGTCAGAGCGGCATTGTCAACGAAAGCCGCTACCGCACCAAGACCATCCCCTCCGCCGGGGCGCTGCTGAAAGAAGAGGACTCGGCAGAGAAACAGCAGACCTTTGAGGTGTAAAAATTCGTAAAAAAGAGTAAATCGGAAAGAAGAGGACGTTTATGCGCAAGATTTGGGAAGATTACCGCTGGATCCTGGCGACGGTCGTGGGGAGCGCGATTTTCGCGCTGGGATTTTCCCTGTTCCTACAGCCCAATGAGATCAGCCCCGGCGGTATTTCCGGTCTTGCGCTGGTGGCAGTGGAGCTGCTGGGCTACGGCAGCGTGGGCGCGCTGACGATTATCATTAACTTGCCCCTGTTCGTCTTAGGCGGTGTGAAGATCGGCAGACGGTTCTTCTGCGGCAGCCTGCTGGGAATGGTTCTCAGCTCGATCCTGATCGACGTTTTTGCCAAGGTCACGATGCCGCCCATGGATTCGCTACTCTGCGCCCTTTACGGCGGCATGATCTGCGGGCTGGGGCTGGGCATGGTGTTCATCTGCGGCACCTCCACCGGCGGCTCGGATATCGTGGTGCGGCTGCTGAAGCTCAAATACCAGGATGTCCCCATCGGACAGATCTCCATGTGCTTTGACGCCGGGGTGGCCGTCCTGACGGGCATCGTGTTTCAGGACATCACCAAGGCGCTGTATACCGGCGTGGCGGTGTTTGTGACTGGCAAGGTGATGGACGCCGTGGTGTACCGGTTCGACTATTCCAAGGTGGCGCTGATCATTACCAAGGAGTACGACGCGGTGGCGGAGGCCATCTGCACCAAGCTGGACAGGGGGGCGACCTTCTTAAACGGGGAAGGCTCCTACAGCCATGAACCGACCAAGGTGGTGCTGACCGCTGTGAAAAAGCAGCAGGTCACGGAGCTGAAGGAGCTGGTCATGGACATCGACCCCAACGCCTTTGTTATCGTGCAGGAGGCGCACCAGGTGCTGGGAGACGGCTTCTCCCGGTACTCAAAACAGTCACTGTAGGGAAATTGCAAGGAAGGAGAACCGCATGAGATATAAGCTTTTGCCGCTGCTGCTGGCGCTCAGTCTGCTGCTCACCGGCTGCGGCTGGATGGACGGCCGGTATTCTTCCGTGACGCCCCACTTGGAACAGCGGCAGAATACCCATTCGGAGGTGGCCGTTGCCTCCGACTATCTGGATCTGATGAAGGCGCTGAAGGAAATGATCCAGTCCGGCAGCGAAAGCGGCGTGATCAACGTGGCGGACTATCCCGCGGATGCCGTGGAAAGCGGCATGGCCGTGGCGGTGCAGTATGCCACGGAGGTTTACCCCGTCGGCGCGTATGCCGTGGAAAGCATTGACTATGAGGTGGGCGCCAACGGCGGCCTGCCCGCCGTAGCCGTATCCATTTCCTATCGTCACGGCGCCATGGAAATCCGGACGATCCGGGAGGTTTCCGGCAGCGGGGAGGCGGCGGACGAGATCGTCAAGGCGCTGAACAATTTTGATGCCGGCGTGGTGCTGCTGGTGGACGATTACGTCACCATGGACGTTACCCAGCTGGTGCGGGATCACGCCGAGAAGCACCCGGAGGCGGTGATGGAGACCCCCCAGGTGATGGCGGCGGCCTACGGCGCCGGGAGCTCCCGGGTGGTGGAGGTGACATTCACCTATCAGACGGGCCGGGACGCTCTGCGGCAGATGCAGTTCCAGGTGAAGCCGGTGTTCGACGCGGCATCGCTGTACGTCAGCGGCGACGGAGAAGACCACCAGAAGCTTTCCCAGCTGTATGCCTTTCTGATGGAGCGCTTCGATTACAAGATCGAAACGTCCATTACCCCGGCCTACAGTCTTCTGCGCCACGGGGTAGGAGACAGCAGAGCCTTTGCCACGGTGTACGC